>JACDEG010000245.1 GCA_013816505.1 Pyrinomonadaceae bacterium
GGCTGAGCGCGCCCGTCGCCTTCTGCTATTGGCTGCTGGCGCGGGCGGTGTTGGGGAGTTGGCAGGCGGCTGTGTACCTGCTCGTCGGACTGGTCGCCGGTTACTTCAGCTACGAGTGGTTGCACTATCAGGCGCATCACGGCGCGCCGCGCCTTCGCCCGCTCAGGTATCTAAGGAAGTACCACCTGCTACATCACCATCGGACTCCTGAACTGCGCTTCGGTGTAACCTCGCCGGTGGTAGATTACCTGTTCGGCACATTCCGCCCGGTGGATAGGGGCGCGCGCCACGAGCCGAAGTGATTGTGCGCCCGGCTCAAGCTCAACGTTAGCCATTATGAAGCAGTGCTTCGCCACCACAGATGAAAATGTTATCGGAGTGGAGTACGCTGCGCCAGCCACTGACCGTCTCTCCGTTGCCGCGTGGCAGGGAGTGAACCCGATGTCCGTTACGCTGACCGGTAAAGCCGAGGACCCGGGGCCGGGCGATGATGACGGCACGGGCATGGCGACTCTCACGATGAATCAGGAAAAGGGTGAAGTCTGCTACGAGATTACCATCTCCAGAGTTGACGCCCCGGGGCAGCCCACATCCATGAGGGAGCGGCGGATAAGGCCCGACCTCCGGTCGTTGACTTTAAGCCGCCGTTCAAAGACAACACGGCCAAAGGCTGCGTCGGCGCCGATAAAAAATTGTTAGAGAAGGTTGGCCAGAATCCGGCGAACTATTACGTCAACGTTCACAACCTCGCCTTCCCGAAAGGCGCTGTCAGAGGCCAGCTCCCGAAATAGTTTTAACTCTGCTTAGTAGAAGAAACGGGGTTAGTCTTCGGCCATCTTATCTTCGGGTAAGGGGTACGATTCACCGCGGGGCTTATGATCTGCGACGATAAATAACGATAAATAATGCGGGGTGCGTGTGCGCCGCTTAAGGTACGACAATCATCATCGTCATAAGACCACTTATGTAGACAATGCGAACCGACTCCTTTAACCTACGTTCATTCGTAGAGGGAGGATGTCACGATGAGCACTGCTCTTTGTTCCCGTCACCTCGTTAAGCTTTCTTTTCTCGGCCCGACCAGTTCCGGCCACGTCGCTCGTTACCTCGAATTGCTTGAGGCGCGTCACTACGCTCCAAACACACTCATTTCGATTACCGACGCCATCCGCCGGTTCACCATCAATTTACCTGAGGCGCGCCGCGCGCTCGTCACCCAACATCTCGCGCAGGCCACCGCCCACGATGTCGATCTGTTCGTCGCAGCGGTCAGCCGGAAAGGTTTATCGCCTTCGACCATCAACACCACGCTGTCGTTAATCAAGGAGTTCTTCGACTATTTGCGCGAGGAGGGCGAGACGCACATCCAGCCCGTCATCCGGCGCCGCCACAGAGTCTTCGCCCCATCTAACCTACCGAAGCCGATGGCCGAAGCCGACCTCGTCGCCTTCTTCAAGGCCATCGATTCGATCCGCGACCGGGCGCTCTTTCTGCTGATGCTGCGCGGCGGCTTGAGAGTCTCGGAAGTCAGCACCCTGACGTGGGATGACGTTGACTTCGAGGCTGGCACGTTGCGCATCAAGGACAGCAAAGGGCAGGTTGATCGCATTGGCTTCCTCGCCCCGGACGCAACCAAATCACTCAAGTTATGGCATACCCGACGCGCCTCACAGACCTCTCTCTTTCCCGGCCAGGAGACGCGCCGCACTCAGGCCGCGGTGACGCTGTCGACCCGCCACATCTACCGTTTGATGATCAAGTACCTGCGCCAGGCAGGGGTCACCGCCCACTACTCGCCACACTGCTTGCGGCATACGTTCGCAACGCAACTCTTAAACGCCGGCGTGACGTTGGAAGTGCTCAAAGAGTTGATGGGCCACCGCTCGATCCAGATGACGTTGTGCTACGCCGAGCTGTATGACTCGACCAAGCGCCAGCAGTACGATGCGGCGATGGAGCGGATCGAACAGCGGCAGGCCGTGGTTGGGAGGTGAGCCATGTTGCCGAAAGAAATAGAACAATTCAGCGAGCATCTGCGAAGCCGAAACTATTCCCCGCAGACGGTGGAGAGTTATCGCATTGACTTACAGGTGTTCTTCACCGGTGTCGCCACAGCGCCGGAGGCGGTGACGTGGCGTGACATTAACAGCTTCGTCCGGCAGCAACACCGGCAGGAATTAGCCGCGACAACCATTAACCGGCGGTTGTACGCGATCAAGCGGTTCTATGATTTCCTGGTGGTCGAGCAGGAGACGCTGCTCACCAACCCGATCAAGCCGAGTCACTACCTGCGCCAGGGCCAACCGCTGCCGAAGAAATTGACTCCGGCCCAGGTCAGGCAATTCTTCGCCCAAGTCACGGACAGCATGGACCGGGCGCTGTTTCTGCTGATGTTGCGCTGCGGGTTGCGGGTCTCGGAGGCGGCGCATCTGCGACTCACCAACATCGACTGGGAGCAGCAGGCGCTGACGGTGGAACAAGGCAAAGGGCGCAAGGATCGACGGTTATACTTGTCAGCGGATGCGCTTGCCGTGCCTCAGGCAGTGCTTGCCACGTCGCCCTGAGGTGGTGCCCGGCGGCTACTTCTTTTGGAATCAGAAACGGAAGAGCAAACCGCTGTCGGTGAAGGCGATCCAGAAGAAGATGGAGCGGTACGTCAAAGCGGCGGAAATCAAGGCGAGTTGCCATAGCTTACGCCACACGTTTGCCTCGAATCTGTTAGAAGAGGGAGCGGCAGTTGTCTCGATCAAAGAATTCCTCGGACACGGATCGATTGCGGCAAGCGAGCGGTACGCGAAACTCTCGGATCAAAAGATTAAACAGACGTACTTACAGACGATCAGGAAAGTGATCAATAAGATGCAGGTGTAGGATGATTGTCGCACATAACAGCCGGGTGCGCCGGTCGCAGCCATATCGCCACCTCGCTTCAGCGAGAAGGACAATGGCAGCAACCAGATGGCGCACATTGTCGGAGTTTGGTTATTGTCGGCATAAGACCGGTTATATGACACGCAGTGCTGCCTGCGACTCTGCATAGATCATTCACCACCTTTGACTAATCTTGTGCCCATCTCCCGTTCGACTATGTGCTATCAGAGTGTGGCTCAGATGGCTTCTGATCTTGCTTTACCAGACACCTCTCGCATTTGCAGCCCGCAGGCAAATTGTGATCGTCGAAATATGCTTTGGCGTAATTCATCGCTATCTGATGATCTGGATGTATATGTCAAGAAGCAATCAGCCGTGCCAACTGGCAATTGACTTCCCGCGAGATCAAGCGTACAAGAATCTCCGCCTGCCCCGGCACCTCATTCTTCTCAACCCAGACCTCCACGGAAAGGAACCTACCCATGTCAAGCCAAATGGGAGCGCAAGCTGCACCCTCGTTGAGACGGGCTGTCCACAGTGAACCGGTGTGGGAGCACGAATGGGTTAAAGCCATCACTGAGCGCGACATCACGACGCTCGACCACATCCTCGCTGAGAGCTTCACCATCACTACTCCTTTTGGTGTCTTCACCAAGCGGTGGTGTCTTGAGCACCTCAGGAGCGGTGTACTGAATCTGGAGTCAATCAGCCGCGACGGTGAAACGATGCTCCACAGCTATGGCGATGAGTCGGTGGTGCATGGCACGGTGAGTGTGCAAGGCGTCTACCGAGGACGCGACATCAGCGGTCAGTGTTGGTATCAGTACACGGGAGCTTATACGAAGTGGCTGGGGTCTTGGCAGGCGATCAACTGCCAAGCGCTCCCCTTTTGCCAAGTGCCGCCCATTCTGTAACGGCGATCACTACGAAGAATCTAAGCTCATAGCCGTCTCCAAACCTACTTCGACCATCGAGTAGCTCAGTCTCGCAAGTAGTTTCTCTGGCGCGTCGATCCTGTTCCGAGAAGATGAGGTTCCCTGGATGGAGCGTAAAGTTTTGTGAATGATGTTTATCTTGCGGGGACTGATGACTGAGATGATCCTACCATTATTGTGGTGGATGATCGCGACCATTCCTATTCTTGTGCTGAGTTGGCGGGTAGCTTTCTAGGTCTGGTCATCAGAGTCCCGCACGCCTTTTCGTCGCGCCGCTCCCCTGTTTCGATCTTCAGCTTGATACTTTGCGGTCGGTTCCGGCCTCGGAATGACGGTAGCTATGACTCCCGACTCCTCTGACCTACAACCATCTGACGCGGAACTTATCCGCCGCGTCGCGCTCGGTGACGACCAAGCCTTCGCTGCTTTGTACGACCGCTACTCCCCCAAACTTTTCGGCTTGCTGCTCCGCACCCTGCGCAGCCACCCGGAGGCTGAAGACGTGTTGCAAGAGGTCTTCCTCGAAGTGTGGCTGAGGGCCGCTGACTTTGACGAGACACGTGGCCGCCCCTTCACCTGGCTCGTCATCCTCGCGCGCAGTCGCGCCATTGACCGCGTTCGCGTACTCGCGGCGCGCCACCGCGCGGCGGTTGAGTCGCAGCGTGAAGCGCCGCAATGGCACTTCTCTGACGCTTGTGAAAATGTCATCAGGTCTGAGCAAGGCAGGATTGTGAGTGAGGCATTGGCCGCACTCCCCGACAAGCAAAGGCGCGTCCTGCTGCTCGCATACTTCGAGGGACTGAGCCAACCCCAAATCGCCGCCCGTTTAGGTTTGCCGCTTGGGACGGTGAAGACGCAAATGCGCGCCGGCCGGCCGAAGTTGGTTCAACTGGTGCTCAACCACGTTGGATAGTTTAAGCGGGTTCAGATAACACACCATCACGGCAAATTATATGACTCGATCAAATAGCCTCGGCGGCTGACGCTGCTTTGATCAGACGGCTGATTAGATTTCGCAATTGATCAGCGTCTTCCGGGTACGTGAACCAGTCGTTTTCGCCGACCTTCTCATCCGTGCCGGCTAAATCCTCGCCGTACTTCTCTGCTATCACAATGAGCGGCGTGTGTCCGTCAGATGAGGCGTGGTCACGGATGTGCCGCCCGATGTTCACAGCCTCTTCCAGCGTCTTCCGCACGCAGTTAATCAAAATCAAGTTGGCATGGACGCCGCCACCGCCGACCCTCTCTATCGCGTCCTCTTCATCCAACGCGACCATCACGCGGTAGCCAAAGGTTTGCAGACTCCGCTTCAGGACGGGGCGCGTGTCGTCGTCTTCTTCAACGAGGAAGATTGTTTGGTGATTCTCCTGTGCCGTGTTCATCTTTTGATAAACCTCCTGATTGGAAACGAGGCTTATTTCACACCAACTGTGAACGTGTCTGTACGGTTCCGGTCGATGATATTTCCTTATGTTCACAGCGGACACAACAATGTACGTTTTGGACAAAGGGTGATACAGTCTGTTCGTACTTCGCACCGTTTTTTTTGACAAGCAACATTCGACATCCGGTTAGCCTATCAACCTTGCCACCTGCCGCGTGCTGTCTTCAACGACGCAACTGCAAACCGAAAGGCTACCAATGTCCACCAATCAAGCAGCACGTCCACCAACTGCCAACCGCATCCTCAACGCTCTCACTCGCGCCGAATACGAACATCTCAGTTCATACCTGGAACCCGTTAATCTGTCGGTCGGAGAAGTTCTCTGTCGCGCTGACCAAACACTCAGGCACGTATTCTTTCCAACTCGCGGCACGGTCTCGGTCGTCTCTGTTTTTGCAGACGGCGGAACTGTTGAAGTCGGGATGGTCGGCAACGAAGGCATGTTCGGCGTCTGTGCCTTTCTCGGCAGCATCACTTCACCTTTGGAAGCCATTGTGCAACTGCGTGGCGACGGTTTGCGGATGCATGCCGAGGTGCTCAAGAAGGAGTTTAAGAAGGGCGGGCATCTGCAGGATTTACTGTTGCGTTACACGCAAGCCTTCCTCCTTCAAGTCGCGCAGACTGCGGCTTGTAACCGCGCTCACCCCATTACAGGGCGACTGGCGCGATGGCTGCTGATGTGTCAGGACAGAGCACATTCAACAGAGTTGGAGTTGACGCATGAAGCCATCACTCTGATGTTAGGCACACGCCGCGCAGGAGTCACCGTCTCAGCGGGACAGCTGCAGGATAAGGGTGTCATTAGTTACCGGCGGGGCCAGATCAGCATCATTGACCGTGCCGGGCTGGAAGCGATGTCGTGCGCATGTTACCCGCTGATGAAGAAAGAATTTGACCGGTTGGTGGGTAGTCATGGTTACGCTCGATAAAAGCAAACCCGCCTCTCGAAAAACATACCGCGCGTTATTTAGACGTTTGAGCGCATATGGATGCGAATCAGTAGTTGAAGATGAGGAGAAAGAACGCGACTGCCAGCTTTCCCCAACAATGAACCATCAGTGCGTCAGTCGAGCGCACTTTACTCGCTCTTTGAATCCCTGTCTTCTCCTGCACCGAGTTGAACAAATTCTCAATGGGTTGCCGGATGGGGTTGCCGGATGCGCCGTACTAACCGATTGTAATACTTCTCGTCGTCGGTTAGCTCTGCACCCTTCGGCTTTTTCTGTGGTGTCATCAACCGCGTTTGCTGTTCTTTCAAGTGCGCGATGATTTCCGGCGTTGGGTAAGCTAAATCGCCAAACAGTGAAGTTTCGGCTATTTCCGGTTGCTGCTCAATGAAGGCTTTCGAGTCGTGATGCGAGGCCGCGCAGAGCCAGACTTGAGAGGGCAGCGGCAAACTTCCCGCCCGTCGTTGCGCGACGAGGTGCAGGCGCACGCCATGAAATCGAGTTTTCTTGGCGGCGCAATATCCAATATCGGCCACTTCGCGCCCGACCCGCGCTCTGTCCGAGTGGCCGTGCCGGGCGAGCATCACGGGCAAAGAATCAACTAGATGATCTGCCTCCGGCGTGTGCGTGGTGGTCAACGCGCTAGAGAGGAAAGCACCGAAAGTCTGAAAAGTCGGCTCTAAGCGGTTCAGACGCAGAACGAAAGTTTGATATGAGGGCAAGTGTGGAAACCAGTCCAGCCAATACTTTGCAATCAAGCGGTGCATCCTCTTTTTCTCGAAGCAGCCTTCCAAATGAGCAAAGAACCAGATCGTCATCAATTCTTGGTCAGTAAAGAGCGTTTCTCGGTTGTTGCTCAAGCGTTGATAACAAGTCTGTGGCGAAGTATCGTAGACGTGGCAGACAAACAGGTAGATTTGAATCAGTAGATTTTCCATAAGCAAGAAAATTCTACTCAATCTCTTATTTGTCTGCCTTTTCAACTACTGATTCGCATATGGAATCATCCTATGATTCGCTGTCTGAGACGAGTGTGCAAAAGACGGGGCCACATCAGCGGGGCGCAGAGGGAAGAGTCCGCCACGTTTGTATGTATTCCACGTCTTTTGCCTTTTCTCTCGCTTGGAATCATCAGTCCGGTTGTAGTTTGCCTCTTCTCTGCGACTCCTGTGCGGGCCAGTCGGCGGAAAGCTTTCCAGGGTTGGTCATCAGAGCCCCGCACGCCTTTCCATCGCGCCGCTCCCCTGTCCCGACCTTCAGCTTGATACTTTGCGGTGGGTCTCGGCCTCGGAATGACGGAAGCGATGACTACCGGCTCCTCTCACATTCCACCATCTGACGCGGAACTCATCCGCCGCGTCGCGCTTGGTGACGGCCAAGCCTTCGCTTTGTTGTACGACCGCTACTCCCCAAAACTTTTCGGCTTACTGCTCCGCACCCTGCGCAGCCGCGCGGAGGCCGAAGACGTGTTGCAAGAGGTCTTCCTCGAGGTGTGGCAGAGCGCCGCTGACTTTGACGAGACACGTGGCCGCCCCTTCACCTGGTTAGTGCTCCGCGCACGCAGCCGCGCCATAGACCGCGCCCGCGCTCTCGCGGCGCGCCACCGCGCGGCGGTTGAGTCGCAGCGTGAAGCTCCACAATGGGACTTCTCAGACGCCTCTGAAGATGTCCTCAGGTCTGAGCAAGGCAGGATTGTTCGAGAGGCACTGGCCGCGCTCCCCGATAAGCAGAGGCGCGCACTCCTGCTCGCGTACTTCGAGGGACTGAGCCAATCCCAAATCGCCGCCCGTTTAGGTTTGCCGCTTGGGACGGTGAAAACGCAAATGCGCGCTGGCCTGACGAAGTTGGTCCGACTGCTGCGCGATCCGGATCACGTGGCAGATAAGCGGCGAGGAAAGTTAAGGTGACGAAGGTTAAGAGGGTGCAGGTTGAAGTTCTTCCAGCGGGGGCGGAACGATCTCAGTTAGCGGACTCGCGAAATCAAGGAATTGTGGAGGCTCGTTCGTGAACGGCACACCAACTTCGGGTGCTTATACACCCCCTACCGGTTGAGGTTGTGTTGCAGGAACTGATTATCAGCTACAATCAGGCGCTTTCAACATCTGAAAAATAAGCGGGCAATGAACTATGGAGCGCTCCTCATCGCTATTCAAATGGCGGCACTTTGAACCGGAACTTATCCTCCTCTGCGTGAGATGGTATTGCCGCTTTCAACTTTCTTACCGCGATTTGGAAGAGATGATGCGAGAGCGCGGTCTTGAAGTGGACCATTCCACAATCTGGAGATGGGTACAGAGATACGCCCCCGAAATCAACCAACGCATCCGCCCGCACTTGAAGATGAGCGGCACGTCTTACAGAGTTGACGAAACGTATATCAAGGTTGGTAAATCATGCAAATACCTATACCGCGCCGTTGACAAAGAAGGACAGACGATTGAATTTATGTTAAGCGCCAAACGCGATATTAGCGCTGCAAAAAGGTTCTTTAAGAAGATGATGCGAGCGGATCATCGAAGGCTCCCGCTCTCCATTAATGTGGACCAGAATGCTTCGTACCCTGATGCTTTCAGTGCTTCACAACAAGAGAAGGTGTTGCCGATGGATTGTCAGCTTCGGCGCGTTAAATATTTGAATAACGTGATCGAACAAGATCATCGTTTCATCAAAAAGAAGGTGCGAGCTACACAATGT
>JACDEG010000246.1 GCA_013816505.1 Pyrinomonadaceae bacterium
ACGCGCTTCATCATGAAGCGAAACCTACAACGCGAAGGGTATCGCGTGCTGTTGGCGGTCGACGAACAGGACGCGCTCGAACGGGTCGGCGACGGGCACGCGAATGCGCACCTTCTGCTCGTCAACCTTGTCGGCAAGGCGCCCGAAGAGA
Source organism: Pyrinomonadaceae bacterium (assembly GCA_013816505.1). GTDB lineage: Bacteria > Acidobacteriota > Blastocatellia > Pyrinomonadales > Pyrinomonadaceae > JACDEG01. The sequence goes on from JACDEG010000246.1 coordinate 152, forward strand.
TGTTGACCTTCTGGCGCACGGTCCGCCGACACGGCCACTATGACGGCTGGACGCCGCTCGTCGTGATGGCCGAGAAGTACGGGAAGGATGTCGAGGGCACGGACGTAAATGTCTGCGACAACGACTGGATCACCTACCTCGAAGAACCGAATCAATTGAACAACCTCCTCGCCCGGCTCCTCCACCGACATTGAATGCCCCGAACATTACTGCAAGGTACGAGTACGCGCGAGATTCCAAGCAGAATTACCGCCGGACGCGCGCGCTAGAGCTTGTTATGAACTTTGCGAGCGAAACGCCGCGTATTTGGCCTGTACGCCCGTTTCACGTTCGGGCGTAGGGACAGCAAGCCGTCTCCCGATTCTTAATTACGCCTTTTCCCACGATTTTCGGCTGTTTTGGCCTCCTGAAAGTTCATCACAGGCTCTAGGCTTCGCTGTGGGAACTCCTCCCACGGAAGCTTCCTTGCTTTTACAAATACCCGTGACTTATAGCGAATTTCACTTGCATTGATACTGTACTTACAACTCAAAAGCTAAAAACCCTTGGGTTTACGGGCTGAATGGTTGTCCAAGCGTCGCAGATAGTATTAATGCAAACGCAAACCGCTATAGAATCACGCTGTCGTTGATTTCTCACAACGAGACTCCTTCACCGTATTCCATAGCTTAGTCGACCGAAAAATCCATCCACCGAAAGGATCACCCGATGACGCCCTCACGTCTTTTACTCTCTCTCTCTCTCTCTCTGCTGTTCACGTGTCTTTTACTGTGTCCCCCTTGCGTGCCCGGCGCCGCGGTGCTCGCGGCAGGCGACAACGATTGGCAGCCAATTGACCCGGCCCACTTATCAATGAAGGAGCCGATGGTCGAGAAGGGCGCCGACGCCGAAGCCCTTTTCTGGCAGGTGCGCGTTAGCGACGAGGCGCAAGACCTCGTCTTCACGCACCATATCCGCATCAAGGTCTTCACTGAGCGTGGCCGCGAATCGCAAAGCAAAATCGACATCCCGTATCTCAGCTTCATCAAGATCAGGGACGTGGCCGGGCGGACCATCAAGCCAGATGGTCAGATCGTTGAATTGAAGAAAGAGGACGTGTTCGAGCGCACCATCGTCAAAGTCAGCGGCCTGAAGCTGAAAGCCAAGTCGTTCGCGATGCCGGGCGTCGAGCCGGGCGCGGTCATCGAGTACCGTTGGCGGGAAGTGCGCGCCGGCATGTTAGCGAATTACGTCCGCCTGCCATACCAGCGCGAGATTCCCGTGCAGAGCGTCACTTACTACATCAAGCCGCTCTCCAACCCGTACTTCCCCTACGGCATGCGCGCGCAGTTCTACCGGATGTCGAACACGTCGTTCGTGAAGGAGAAGAACGGCTTCCACAGCTTGACGATGACCAATGTGCCGGCGTTCCACGAGGAAGCGCGGATGCCGCCGCAGGATCAGGTGCGCTCGTGGATGTTGATCTACTATTCGCGAGACCGGAAGCTGACGCCGGACAAATTCTGGAAAGATTACGGCAGAGAGAAGCACGACGAGTTTAAGTCGCGGATGAAAGCCAATGACGAGGTGCGCACCGCCTCCGCTGAGATCACCGGCGACGCTTCAACCCCGGAGCAGAAACTGGAACGCATCTACGACTACTGCCGCACACGGATCAAGAACGCGAGTGACGACGCTTCCGGCCTGACCGCTGTGGAGCGCGAGAAGCTGAAAGAGAACAAGAACCCGTCCGACACGCTGAAGCGCGGCGTCGGCTGGGGCGGAGACATCGACATGTTGTTCGCGGCGCTGGTGACCACCGCCGGGTTTGACGCGCGCATCGCGTTGGCAGCCGACCGCAGCGACATCTTCTTCGATATGGATTTCGCCGATGGCTACTTCCTCGACCCGTCGAGTATCGCCGTGCGCGTCGGTGATGGTTGGCGCTTCTTCAACCCCGGCTTTAATTACATTCCGAGCGGGATGCTGCGCTGGCAGGAGGAAGGGACACATACGCTGGTCACCGACCCGAAGGAGCCGACGTTCGTCCCCGTGCCGATCTCCGCGCCGGAGAAGTCGATGGAGAAGCGCACCGCGCGGCTGCGTCTCGACGAGCAGGGCACGTTGGAAGGCGACGTGCGCATCGAGTACACCGGGCACGCCGCGGTCGATATGAAAGAGGCGAACGACGAAGATTCGCCGAACGCGCGCGAAGAGGCGCTTCGCGACCGGATCAGAAGCCGGATGAGTGCGACAGAGCTTTCTGACATTCGCATCGAGAACGTGACCGACTCGGTCAAGCCGTTCGTCTATGCGTTTCACGTGCGCGTCCCCGGTTATGCCCAGCGCACCGGTAAGCGCCTGTTTCTTCAGCCATCGTTTTTTCGACGCGGCATCGGCCCGCTATTTTCGACCAGCGAGCGTCGTCACTCGATTTACTTTCACTATCCGTGGTCGGAGCAGGACGATGTAGAAGTTGAATTGCCCACTGGCTTCGCGCTCGAAAGCCCGGAGGCGCCCGCGAAGTTCGGCGCCAACGAACTCAGCCAGTACAACGTTAGCCTGAGCGTGACCAAGGACGGGCGAACGCTGATCTACAAGCGCAATTTTTTCTTCGGCGGCGGCGGCAACATCCTTTTCCCGACCACTGCCTATGCGCCGCTGAAAACATATTTCGACGAAGTGCATAAACAGGACGGGCACGCCGTCACGCTCAAACAGGGCGTCACGTCTGCGTCCGTCAGCACCTCGCCATCGAACTAAGGATGCTGCCTCATCCTCTACGTTCTCTTCAACAGGAGTACTAACCTGCTTGCATCGCGGCATTGAGCCACTAACCCATCGGAATCAACCGGAGTTAAAATTATGTTCCGTCGCTCACCTCACCACTTCGCACTCTTCATATATTTGATCGTGCTCGTTTGTTGTTTATCCGCCCCGACGATAGCCATCGCCGGCGGCGCGATTGACGATCCGCCGCCGGCATGGCTGCGCCAGGCGTCCGTCGCAACCACGCCGGTCTATCGCAAGGACGTGCCGGCGGTCGTGTTGCATGATGAACAAATCGTCACGGTCGGTGAAGACGGACGCATGACCACCGTCACCAGCTACGCCGTGCGCATCCTGACGCGCGAAGGGCGCCGGGCGGCAACCGCGCGCGCGTCTTACCTGACCGATACCGGGAAGGTACGCGAGATGAAAGCGTGGCTTCTCCGTCCCGGCGGCGAGGCCAAACGCTACGGCAAAGACGAGACGGCGGATGTCGCGATTGTCGACAACGACGTTTATAACGAGGTGCGCTTGAAGATTATCAGCGCCGGCGACGATGCCGAGGTCGGGACGGTCTTCGGCTATCAGGTGACGAGCGAAGACCGCTCCGTCTTCACGCAGAACGAGTGGGGGTTTCAGGGGCGCTATCCGACGCTTCTTTCGCGCTACACCGTGATACTGCCTGCGAACTGGCGCGCTGAGTCAGTCACCTTCAACCATGCCAGAATCGAGCCGACCGTGACTGGCTCGACCTACACATGGGAGTTGCGCGATCTCGCCCCCATCGAGCCGGAGTCGCACAGTCCCGCCGTCACCAACCTCGCGTCGCGCGTCGCCGTCAGCTATTTCCCCGCCGCGAACGGGACGCGGGCGCTCGGCCCTTCATTCAGCAACTGGGCGGAGGTTTCGCGCTGGTTGAGCGAGTTGCACGACCCGCAGGTCACGCTCGACGATGCGCTCGCGGGAAAGGCGCGCGAACTGACTGCGAACGCGACGACTGAACTGGAGCGCATCCGAGCCATCGGGCGCTACGTCCAGGGTATCCAGTACATCTCAATTCAGATCGGCTTGGGGCGAGGTGGTGGGATGAAGCCACGCACCGCTACGCAGGTGTTCGCCAAATCGTACGGCGATTGTAAGGACAAGGCCAACCTGATGCGCGCGATGCTCAAGGCGCTGCGAATCACGGCGTATCCGGTCGCGATTTACTCCGGCGACCCAACCTACGTGCGCGAAGAGTGGGCTTCGCCGCAGCAGTTCAACCATTGCATCATCGCCATCAAAATCAGCGACGAGACGCAGGTTCTGTCCCTGGTGCGGCACCCGACGCACGGGCGTCTGTTGATTTTCGACGCGACGGACGAGCATACGCCGGTCGGCGACCTGCCCGGCCACGAGCAGGGCAGCCTCGCGCTGCTGATCGCCGGTGACGAAGGGCGCCTGCTGAGGATGCCGATCACGCCGCCCGAAGCGAACCGTCTGGAACGCCACGCCGATGTTGTGCTGACGCCCGCCGGCGCGATTACCGCGATTGTGCGCGAGCGCTCGACGGGACATGCAGCTACCGACGAACGCCGCGCGTTCCGCCATCTGCCGCGGGCCGATTACGTGAAAGTAATTGAGCAGTGGATCACGCGCGGCGCGCCTGGCGCGAAGCTATCGAAGATCGACCCGACCGATAGCCAGGCCGAGGGTCGCTTCGCCCTCGATGTCGAGTTCACTGCCGAACGCTACGCGCAGTCGATGCAGGATCGTCTATTGGTCTTCAATCCCGCCATCATCTCGCGCCGCGACGCGCTGCTGCTGACTGGTGGCGGCGCGCGCCGGCAACACCCGGTCGTGCTCGAAGCCGAAGTTTACACCGAAGCGGTACGCATCAAACTGCCTGACGGTTTTCAGGTCGATGAGACGCCCGAAGCGGTCAAACTCGAAACCTCTTTCGGCAGCTACGTGTCGACTTACGAAGTCAAAGACGGCCACCTGCTGTTCACGCGCTCGCTCGTGCAGCGCGCCGCGACGATCCCCGCCGACCAGTACAACACGGTGCTCGACTTCTTCGCGCACGTCCGCGCCGCCGAGCAGTCGCCGGTCGTGCTGGCTAAAAAATAGTTCCGAGCGTCAGTTGACGAAACGCCTCGCGCAGACGGAGCGGGGCGCTCCCCGCCGGGACGGTGTAGCGATGAAAGTCGAAGGCGGTGACAAGCGAGACGCCGACACCTGTTGAGGTGAGAAAGATTTCATCGGCGTCGCCGAGGTGCGCGAGGTCAAAGACGCCTTCGACGTGCGGCACCGCCGACGCTTCGGCTAATGTCAACACCTGTGAGCGCGTGATACCGGCCAGCGCGCCGGCCGCGAGCGCGGGCGTATGAAGCGTTCCGCCCTTCATCCAGAAGATGTTCGCCATCGTCGCCGAGACGACTTCGCCCCGCTCATTCATCACCACCGCTTCATCAAAGTCGCGCGCCCGCGCTTCTTCCCAAGACAAAACGTGTTCGAGATAGTTGACGCTCTTCAGCCCCACGAGCGGCGAGTGAGTGTTGACACGATATGGCGAGACGGTCAGCGCGAGTCCATCGTCAGTAACTGCCCGCGCGTCGCCGGTGATGATGATGAGGTCGGTGCTCGTCGCAGACTTTCGGCCTTCGACTTTCCACGGGCCACCCGCAGCGCGCCCCAGCAGCGTGATGCGCGCCCGCCCGCGCCCGACGTTGTTCGCTTCGATCAATCTTTGCAGCGACGCGCCGACGATCTCTTCGTCATACGCCGCGTAGTCAACGCCCGCGCGCGCCGCGTGGAGAGTGAGTCGCGCCCAATGCTCCGGCCACAGGAACGGTTTCCCGTCGTAGACCGCCAGCGTCGTGAACACGCCGCGCCCATGCAGCGTCGCCGCGGTCACCGCCGGCAAACGCGCCTTCGCCGCCTCGATCAAACGATTGTTGAGGACAATTCGCGTGTGCATCAATCTCCCAATCGAAACCTGACAAGATTGGTACGGCGACCGTCGGGCGGTACAGACAAGCATTTCTAACACAGAGACACAGAGGGTTCACAGAGGTCACAGAGCAACAGCATTGCTTTGACTTGAACGAAATGGCGCGAAGCAATGATGAGCGTTGTGGTCGCGACGGGGCAGAAAAATGCTCCTGATGTCAGGTTAATGATGCGCTGAAATTTTCGGCACATCGCCCCGCCACTCACGCACAGCCTTCTGCCTGAAAGCAATTTATGTTCGCGCGTTGCTGGCACTCTCCTTGCTCGATGTGTTTCGACTCGAAGTTCGCAACACGTCTTAAGATTCATATTGCACAAGAGGAGTTTGACATGAAGATTAAAGCATTGGCACTCTGCGCTCTGTTGCTCGTCACGACGACGAACCCAACATTACTGCTAGCACAAGGCACGCCGGAAACGCGGGTCGGCGCGTGGGCGGACGTGCAGAAGATTCCGCCCGGTGACGAACTCGAAGTGAAGCTGAAGAACGAACGGACGATCAAGGGACGGGTGAGCACCATTACCGACACGAAGTTGGCGCTCACGCGCGATGGCAAGACCACGGACATTGATCGCGCGGAGGTGTTCAGGATCAAGCGCGTGGTTCCGAAGTCGACCGCGAAATCAACGCTGATCGGCGCGGGGACGGGAGCGGCGGGAGGTGCGGCGCTGGCCGCCATCGCGTTGGCTACTGACGGTAGCAGCGGCGACGGCGCCGAACTGGCCGCCGCCGTCGTCACAGTCTCCGCATTAATCGGCACCGGCATCGGTGCGTTGATCGGCGCTGGAATCGGCCTGCGGAAGAAGAAGGTGTTGATCTACGAAGCGACGGTGTAAAGGCCGTGGCCGTCGTCGTACGCCGCGCGAGTACCTGCCCATGGCTTTGCGACCTTACGTTGAAGCATCAAGCGCACGCAGCAACGCGCGTGCCTTCAACAGAGACTCTTCGTACTCCTGCGCCGGGTCGCTGTCGGCGACGATGCCGCCGCCGACGTTGAAGCGCGCCGTGCCATCGCGGATCGTCATCGTCCGAATCGCGACGCTCAGGTCAATGCGGCCATCGAAAGAGAAGTAGCCGATGGCGCCCATCGAGAGGCCACGCGGCACGGTTTCCACAGCGTCAATAATCTCCATCGCGCGAAGCTTCGGCGCGCCGGTGATTGAGCCGCACGGGAATGCCGCACGCATGATGTCGCCCGCCGTGACCTCTCCGCGCAAACGCCCGCGCACTTTCGAGACGAGATGAAAAAGCGTCGGGTGCTGTTGCAGCGCGCACAACTCCGCGACCTCGATTGAGCCGAAGCGACAGACGCGCCCCAAATCGTTGCGGAGCAGGTCAACGATCATCACGTTCTCGGCGCGATCCTTCTCACTGTTCAGTAATTCATCGCTGAGCCGCGCGTCTTCCGCCGCGTCGCGCCCGCGCGGTCGCGTCCCCTTGATCGGCCACGCCTCGATGCGCCGCTCTGCCGCATCGTCTTCCGTCATTTCAACGCGCAGAAATCTTTCCGGCGAGGCGCTGACCACCGTGTCTTCGCGGCGACGCAGGAACGCGGCGAACGACGCCGGGTGGTCGCGGCGCAATCGCCTGAAGATGTCTTCCGGATTGACGCCAGAGGGAAGCGCGCACGTCAACTGCTGCGTCAGGTTGGCTTGGTAGATGTCGCCCGCGAAGATATGTTCCCTGATTCGACGGACGGTGGCGAGGTATTCGTCGCGCGTGAAGTTTGACGAGGCGAGACGGTCGTCAACCCGCGTTTCCGAGACGATTGATTCGTGCCCATCAACCGTGCCGACAAGCGTGACGAGGATTTCTTCAATTCGATCATCGCTGCTGATGCTGACGACGTTCGTCTCGCCGCGCGCGTAGTCGTGAATCAACAGTGTGTCGAAGAAGGCGAAGACGGCGTCCGGTTCGAAAGTGAACGTCGGGAGCGACGCAGGTCTGTGTGAGCGGAGTCGCACGAAACGTCGCGCCAGGTCATAAGAGAAAGTCGCGACGCATGCACCGAACGCGGGCAGGTGAGAAAACTCCGGCACGGGCGCGACTTTGAATCGAGCCAGCCGCGCGTCGAGCAGCGCGAGCGCGGAGCCGTGAACAATGCGCGGCGGCCTCGCGTTGATCCAGTCTGATTCATTTGAAGAATTGTCGGGACGCTCTCTGATGTGCAACTCGTCGCTGTAGGCTTCGGTAACCTCCAACGGATCGAAGCCCGCAATCAGAAAGCGCGCATCGCTGCCGCGCGCGCCGCCGCTGTCGAGAATCTGCACGTGATGTGTCGGGGCCAGACGCAGCAGCGCATTGAGCAGATGATCGACGGAGAAGTTGATAGTTGTGAGGAACACTTACTCCGCCGCTGCTGCTATCGCTTCTGCTTTCAGCTTCTCACCGAGCGACGCGCGCCATGCCGTCTCCGCATCGTTGACGCCGAGCGCGACAATCGTTTCGCCGTCGCGCTTGATGGTCAACTGCATGTCATCCGTCGTCCGCCCGATCACCGTGAATGGACACAGCAACTCGCCCGCCATCGCTTCCAGTTGCGCGCGCGCCGCTTCGTCAAAACTGATCATAATGCGCGATGGTGATTCACTGAAAAGTCTCTCCGATGTGGAGAGCGTGCTGCCGTCGAATGACAGATCAACCTCCGCGCCAACCGCCGGACGGTTGAGCGACGAGAAGCAGCATTCGGCGAGCGCGACGGCGAGTCCGCCGTCCGCGCAGTCGTGTGCCGAATGCAGCAGTCCGGTTTCGGCGGCGCGCAACACTACACGCTGAACGGCGCGCTCGCGCTCAAGATCAAGTTGCGGCACGCGCCCCACGCGCATCATCTCTTCGACGGTGCGGCCTTCTATTGTCGCGGTGTACTCGCTAACCGAGAGATCGTCACGCGTCTCGCCGAGCAGCGCGATGGTGTGACCGCCCGCTTTGAAGCCGAGCTGGATGATGCGCCGCACGTCTTCAATCAAACCGACCATGCCGATGACCGGCGTC
>JACDEG010000708.1:0-666 GCA_013816505.1 Pyrinomonadaceae bacterium
CTCCGCTCTTACAGTCCTGCGTTGTCAAGTCCGCACATCGAGACGAGCATCCCATTCATGCGCGTCGTTTGAGCGCGAGAAGGAAACAGCGATTTTGATAAAACGGGATGGCGGCGTTGTAACCGTTCAGTTGTTTTCGATTAAGAGGAGTCCGGCAGCAGGCAGATTGAGCCGCTCTCGCCATCTGCCGCAGCACATGCAGCAGTGAGATATTCCATTACATCGCGTCCTTGCTGGCGCAAGCTGGTGATGACCGTCATGATGCGCTCGACGAACCGACTGCCCGCTTCGCTTTGGGTGCCGAAGGACTTGCGCCGCCACAGCACCGCACGCCGCAACGCCCGCTCCGCCGCATTGTTCGTCGGCTCAACTCCCCGCACACGCACGAACGCCCACAACGCGACTTCCACAGTTCGGATTTGCCGACACGTTCCTCTGGTCTTACTCGACCGACAGGCACTCCCCGCATCGAGTAACTCTTTGACTCTCTGCTGCACGGGTGCGATCAAGCGCTGGAACTTGCGCCGACTCAAAGTCCCATCCGTGACTTGATGCCACAGCCGAAAGACCTCCTTGGTTTGGACGAGCAACGCTTCGCCGATCTCCTGTGATTCGCCTGATCGTTCTGAGATAGCCTGGAAGTCGCGCTTGAGGTGCGCCCAACAC
>JACDEG010000708.1:676-2768 GCA_013816505.1 Pyrinomonadaceae bacterium
GCTGAGTCGCCAACCAACTGTAGCCGAGATAACGATCAGTGGTGATAATGCTCTTCTTGGCTCGCCCGATCACTCCGCGCGCTGTCGCCGCATCACGCTTCGGGGCTATCTGAAAGGCTGTCACCTGCTCGGTTGCATTCACCCACAACCAGTGCAACTTGCTCTGTTCACGCCAGCCCGTCTCATCGACATTATTAACCGCTTGATCGCGCACAAACTCGCGTGCCGTCTCGACCGGCACGGCCAGCGCACCGCTCACTTGTCGTTGCACGGCACTGATGCTCCCTAAACTTATCTCGACCCCGTGCAGGACACGCAAAGCTTCTGCCGCATCACGGTGGCTCAAGGCGAGTCTGCCGGTGAAATAGGCGATGACGGCTTGCAGCCGCGCGCCGAAACGGCCCTTGGGAACTTCCGCGCCCCACTCGGCCTCGGTCTTCACTGCACACGTCGCACAAGCCAAAGTATGCCGCCGATATTCGGTGACTTCTGCTTGAACTGCTGGAATCTCCGTGACTTGATGGCGTGCCGGTTGTGGATCATCGCCTTGCAAACGACGCCCACACTGACGACACCGCAGAGGTCGCAAATCAACCACGTGGTCAACTTCTCCCACCGGCTTGAGAGATCGCCCCGCGCCCTGATGTCCGACTTGCGCCCCTTGTTTTCTGCCGCTCGGTTCACGGCGCGAGGGACGATTGGCTGGCGGCGGGTCGGAGGAGGGCGGACGCGATGAGTTCGTCGAGTTCTGTCCGAGACGTTCGCGCAAAGCCGCAACTTCCGTTTTCAAACTCTCAATCTCAGCATCTTTCGCTTCAAGAGCAGATAACTTCTGTTCGTAAGCCGAGAAGCGAATCTCCCAGAGCCGCGCTTGATGTTGCAGCGCAACGATCACCGTCTTGACGGACTGCGGTGTCGCGAGCCAATCTGCCTCAGAGATGCCGAAGTCTTTCAACATTGGCGCAAAGAATAATCACAACCTGCAATGCTGTCTAGACTGAATTTATCTTGCCGTGCGGGTCTGTTCTTCAGAACAACTGAACGGTTACCATAAATAAGTGTCAATGTGTAGAGCATCTGCCCGATTGTGCGTGTGCCGAATTTGCAGTAAGCGATGCCCGCGTGCGGAACGCCGATGGAGTTCAAGCGTAGAAAGTCTTGGTCTTGCGTAACCATCACGCTGCCTTGTGAATAAGCGAAACTGAGATGTGCGACATCTTCGGCACCGAGCAACCCGACCTCGGCGGCGGTCGTTACTTTTATACCGCGTTGCCGCAAGCCCTTAACTATTGCCGAAGCCATATGTTCGTCGAAGTGAAAACTGATGTTCCCACTCACGCCGCGTCCTCGCCCCTCATCTTCCTCAACTTGGCTTCGAGTGCCGAAGGGTACTTCGCCATGAACTCGTCTGCGAGTTCACGCTCACGCCGCATCTCTTCCCGAACATCTTCAATGTTGTCGAAGTAGTAGGCGAGCGCGGTGTGAACATCGCTGAGGGTGATCGTCGGGTACGCGGTGACGATTTCATCCGCGCTCATGCCCATGTGCTCATGCCAGATGACGATGTCCATAACGCGGATGCGGTGCCCGGCGATGCACGCCTTGCCGCCGCAGACGCCGGGTGTTTTGGTGATGCGTTCGGTTGAAGAGTTTGGCATCTTGAAAGTCCACCTAGAGTATATGGTTGTTCAACGGTTCATGAAGAGGATTTTTGTGAACAATTGCTGCCTCGACTTTAGATTTGAAGAAGTTCCTCAAATCTTTTTCTTGCTCGAGGAGCATGACAATCTCCTGCAATTTACAAAGCACAACCACTTTGTGATGAAGTGCTTCACGACAAGTGTTTATCGCTGCTGGCGTAAAGTCTGAGTTTGATATGAAAATGGCACGAGCATAGTTTCGTGTGAAGACGCGCATTACATGCTGAGAGACCTCGGCCGTACCTAATGGCTTGTCCCACCACTTCATTTCGACGAGGTACATATTGCTATCAATCTCAATTACGCCGTCAATTTGCTCAACAATACCTTCGCCTTCTAGCCCAGTGATAGTAAATGCGTCACGAACTAAATCAAACGACACAACATTGAGG
>JACDEG010000247.1 GCA_013816505.1 Pyrinomonadaceae bacterium
GCTGTGTGAGAGTTCACTGGCTTGTACCTGCTGTGCTTCTTTTGGTCGAGAACAACAGCAAGCGTCACCTCTGGACTCTCGTTTTGTCAAAAATCTACGCTTCCACGCTTAATTGTGGTGCTACCCATCGTTCTGCATACAGCCCGAAGCTCGAAGTTAAAAGTTTTAAAGCGCGCGGCCTTGAACTCTTAACATCGAGCTTCGGACTCGGGTCACAGCCTTTCGTTAGGTTCTTCACCGCCCGCCTGCGGATTGAGCATCACCAGTGTCAGTTGATTGGCGAGTTGCTCGACATCGCGCATGGCTTGACGAATGTCTTCAATGTCGTCGGTTTTTACCGCAGCCTCGGCGGCGTTGATTGCCTCAACGCCCTCTTGGCGGTGTTCTGAGGTGAGCGTGGAGCCGAACTCTTTGAAGGTGCGGGACGTGTTACGCACCAGGCTTTCCAGCTTTGTGCGCAACCCGATTACCTCTTTTAGGTGGCGGTCGATATCAGCCGAGTTGACGGCTTCGGCAATTAGTCGCTCAATCTCGTCCGACGAAAGGCCGGAAGACGGCGTGACACGCATTTGCTGCGTCAGCCCACTCACCTTATCGAGCGCCGAGACCGATAGAATACCATTCGCGTCCACCTCGAAAGTGACTTCGACCTGTGGGCCACCGCGCGGGCCGGGCGGAAGCCCCACCAGTTCGAACCGACCGAGAGAACGGTTCCCCTTCGCCAATTCGCGTTCGCCCTGCAGGACGTGGACCTCGACCGACGCTTGGTTATCGATGACGGTGGTAAACGTCAGGCTGTTGCGTAGCGGGATGGTGCTGTTTCGCTCGATGATCCTAGTGAACAGCCCGCCGCGAGTTTCCAAGCCGAGGCTCAGCGGAAGCACGTCGAGCAGCACGATGTCTTTCACGTCGCCCGTCAGCACGCCGCCCTGAATCGCCGCGCCCATCGCCACCACCTCATCAGGATTGATCTCCGCTGACGGCTCGTGGCCGAAAATTTCCTGCACGGTGCGCGCGATGATCGGCGAACGGGTCTGGCCCCCGACCAGCAGCACTTTGTCGACGTCGGTCGGCTGGAGTTTCGCATCCCACAGGGCTTTCTGGCACGGCTCGATGGTCTGCTCGACCAGGTCGCCGACCAGTTCCTCAAACTTTTCTCGCGTCAGGGTTTTAGTCAAGTGCTTTGGCCCGGTAGCGTCCGCCGCGATGAACGGCAGGTTAATGCTCGTCTCGGTGAGTGAAGAGAGTTCGCACTTGGCGCGCTCCGCCGCTTCTTTCAGGCGCTGTAGCGCGAGCCGGTCCAGCCGGAGGTCGACGCCGTTGTCTTGCTGAAACGCCGTCACCATCCAATTGATAATCCGCTCGTCGAAGTCTTCGCCGCCGAGGAAGGTGTTGCCCGACGTTGCCAGGACTTCGAAGACGCCGTCGCTCATTTCGAGGATCGAAACGTCAAACGTGCCACCGCCGAGGTCGTAGACCGCGATCCGCTCCGACGACGTTTTACCCAGGCCGTATGCGAGCGCGGCGGCGGTCGGCTCGTTGATAATGCGCTCGATCTTCAAGCCCGCGATCTTGCCGGCGTCTTTGGTCGCCTGGCGCTGGGCGTCATCGAAGTAAGCAGGCACCGTCACAATGGCTTCGGCTACGGCTTCGCCGAGGAAGTCTTCGGCGGCGGCCTTCAAACGCTGGAGGACGATACCGGAGATTTCCTGTGGGCTGTAGACGCGCCCCTGTACGCGAATCCGCGCGTCACCGTTCTCTGAGTCGGTGATTTCGAACGGAGCAGACTCGCTGGCGCGCTGCACTTCCGGCGAATTGAACTTGCGACCGATCAGACGCTTGACGGCGTAGACGGTGTTGGTGGCGTTGGTCACGGCTTGGCGCTTGGCGATCTGGCCGACGAGACGTTCGCCCTTATCAGTAAAGCCGACGACAGTCGGCGTCGTGCGCCCGCCCTCTTTGTTCGGCACGATCTGCACCGTGCCGCCTTCGAGCACAGCGACGCAGCAGTTCGTGGTTCCTAAATCGATGCCGATAACTTTTGCCATAATTTATCTACAGGGGAATTTTTGATGATGACCGCACACAAGGTGAGGGCAGTAATCTCGATAGCTTACTTTGCGACTTTGACCATCGCCGGGCGCAGCAGTTTATCACCGAGGCGGTAGCCGCGCACCATCTCTTCGGTCACGGTGTCGGAGGCGTAGAGATCCGTCTCTTCGACGGCGACCGCCTCGTGGATGTGGGGGTCGAAAGCCTCGCCGACGGTCGCCACTGTTTCGACGCCGAGGGCTTCGAGCACGCCGCTCAACTGTTTGCTGATTAAATCGACGCCGTGCAGGAAGTGGCGGAACTCTTCCGATTCGTTCTTCTGGACAAAAGTTTCGGCGGCTAGTGCGCGGTGCAGGTTGTCCACCACTGGTAACAACCGGCCAGCCACTTCACCCGCCGTGCGCTGATAGCTTTCGATCCGTTCGCGTTCGACGCGCTTGCGGTAGTTGTCAAAATCGGCCTGCCGGCGGGCGGCGGATTCGCGCATCTGCTGGTACTCGTCCGTGATCTTCTGTACCTGCGTTTCGACCCGCCGCAGTTCGGCGCGGGTCGCAACCAACTCAGCCATCAACGGGCCTGAAACCGCGTCTGAGACTGCTTCCGTGTCCGCGCCGGACGATTGGTCGGCGGCCGGCTGGTCGGCATTGCTCTCCGTTTCAGCGCGGCTCTCCGTTGGTTCTGCAAGAATCACTGCATCAGCCGCGTCCGGCTCATCGGCCTGCACATCAATCGCGCCGCCGTCACCATCGTCCCCGCCTAAGTTTCGCTGGCGGTCCGGGTCATCACCGGCTTTATCATCTGGAAAGCGAATTGGAATCCGGGCTGAGTTTGGTTTACTGTCGTTCATAATGGCTATTGAGGACGCGCCCCTTCGACGCTTTCGACTCTGCCGCTGCCTAGCGAGTCGGGCACGTTCGTCCCCTCGCGCAGCATACGCTCGACAATACGCGCCACATAGTTGACCACGGCCATCGTCCGCGCGTACTCGATGCGCATCGGCCCAACCACACTGAGCGTGCCGATGGTTTCACCGGAACCGATGCGGTACGGCGTGCTGATCAGCGTGCAGTATTGCATTGAAGGGGTCGTGTGCTCGCGCCCGATGACGACATGAACATCGCCGAAGGCCGCGTCGCGCGCGATACATTCGTTGAGGATTTTGACCAGTCGCGACTTAGCCTCAAACGTGCGGAACAGATCGCGCAGTCGTTCGATATCGGCGAAATCAGATTTGGCGAGAATATTAGAAGCCCCGTCCACGTAAACTTCACCGGCCTCTGCTTCCTCGCCCGCTAAACTTCGCTCGCACAGAAGCGCCGCGTTGCACAGCAATCGGTCGTAGAGGGCTTTCTCTTCGCACATCATCGCCAGTATTTCGGAACGTATCGTCAACAGACTCTTGCCGCTGAACTCGGCGTTCAGATAGCGGGCCGTCCGCTCCAGATCATCCTGGCTGAGACGCTCATCAATTCTCACGATCTTGTTCTGGATGATGTTTGGCGCAAAAACGAGGACGACCAGAATCCGGTCGTCGGCGAGCTGTAAAAATTCGATGTGCTGCAAGCGATTGTCCGCCAGGGATGGCGAGACGACGATGCCGACGTTCTCCGACAGTTCTGAAAGCAGGTGCGAGACTCTTTCCATTAAGCGCCCCGGCGAAATGTTCGACTCGCCGCCCGAAGCGCCGAGGGCTCGATCAATGGCGGCCACGTCGGCGCGCGACAGACGGGCGTCGCCCACCAGGTGATCAACGTAAAAGCGGTAGCCTTTGTCGGTCGGAACGCGCCCGGCGGAGGTGTGCGGTTGTTCGACCAGCCCCGCCTCTTCGAGCTCGCCCATCACGTTGCGAATCGTGGCCGAACTCCACCCCGCAACGCCCGCGCATTTCTCGGCCACGGAACGTGACCCGACCGGCTCACCCGTCCTCAAATGTTCTTTGATAATCGCCGACAGCACGGCCTGTGCGCGCGGGTCCGGCGACCAATCTACCTGAACGTGAGCTGCCGAACTTCGGATCATCATATGCGGTTCGAGTAAGGAACAAAAGGAGGTCGACTGTTCTGGCCGAGGGAAAGTAGACATGCCGAGCAGATCACTATTAAGTGAATAACGCCCTGCGGCAGAACATGTCAAGGAGTTTTCACTCCGGGTGCCTTCTCCAGCGGCGCGGATGTCAACCGCCGCGACGGTTAAGTATAAGGGATAGAGCAAAAAGCGCGCAAACTTGCAGTGGTTATGGACGTTAGCACCGGACTGTTAAGTATTTAATAGGTGCCGGGTTCCGTTGAGTGCCCGCCCGTCGATTAGGCGTCTACACAAAAGGCCGCCGGACTGCCACAGTAAAAGGTGTAACCCCATTCAGGTCACAACGGTACTTGCGCGGACTTCACCATTTGCGCAGACAATCAGATGTAAGTGCCTCACTACTTAAGCTTTACCACGGGGTTGCAAACAGCCTCTCGACTAGCGAGTAATGGTTCCCTGCCGTCATGTAGTTTTTCTGCAACAGCTTAACGACGACGCTGGGAACACTGTTTGACGACTTCGCCGACGCGCCCGTAATATCGGAGACATTCTTCTGCGGTCATCTACTCAACCCCAGAACGAGGCGATGTCTTCTTTTCGTCCGCCTGCATCTTGCGTTTCAGCATTCATGGTTGGGTGCTGCTGTCTATAAAGGCATTGTTGTTATGTCAGAATCCCAGACAATTCTCGGTACTATCTATGCTGATGCGTTTCGCCAGCTTGCCCCGACACGTCCCGCCCCTGAAGTGGAGGTCCGCTACTACCCTTACGCGGGCATCAATCATACGATCCGCCTACGCTCGGCCCGTGTCTATGTACGTGTCTCCGACATCTTTCAGAACGCGCCGCTCAATGTACACCGGGCACTGGCTTTTATTCTTGTCGCGAAGCTCCTACGGCGGCGAATTCCCGAAGTCCACGACCGTCTATACCGCGATTACGCCTGCACGCCGCCAATCTTGCGCGCCTCGGACATCGCCCGCCGCCGCCGCGGACACAAGAAAATAACCACTGCCAAGGGCCTTTATTACGATTTGGAAAGGATGTTCCGGCGCCTGAACCGCCTGCATTTTGACAGCCGACTGGCGGAACCGACGCTGACCTGGTCACAGCGCCGCACGCGCACCATTCTCGGCCATCACGATGGCGTGCACGATACGATTGTGATTAGCAAAACGCTTGATGCGCCGGACGTTCCTGAATGGTTTGTTGAATACATTCTCTATCACGAGATGCTTCATATTAAGCACCCGGCGCGCCTGATTAACGGGCGGCGCTATTACCACACCAAGGCTTTCCGCACGGACGAGCAGCGTTTCCCCCGCTATGAAGAGGCCCTCGACTGGCTCGACCGCATTGCTCGCCAGCGGCGGCGTACGCAGCGCGCCCGCGCCGCATGATGGGTTCGATACTGGGTAGTGGGTCAGTTGAGGGAGAGACTGGGAGGTAGCCCGCTCGGTCGGGCACGGGACAAGGTTTACGCCCTCGCTCACGGCCTCGGCCTGCTGCCCTCTCCCCCGAGGCTTCGGGCCACTACTTGATACTGAACCGGATTTCCCGAAACTTCGCCTCCGGCGAAACGTTTATCAGGGTGGGAAGTTCAAGCTTCCTTTGACAAAGAGCGGGCGGTCATTTTTAGAAAGCTCCAATCCCTCCGGCGCTTTCTGAAATGGCCGCCCGCTTTCCGCTTCAGGGCCGAGCTATTAAGCAAAGTTTGCCTGTCTTGACACCCTCCGATGACGCATGTTAGCGTCCGAATTTCTTAAAACCTGCTTTTGCAATTTGTTTGAATCAGCGACTTGCGGGACGCGGAGACGGTATCCACATCCCGCTGCACCGAGCAGATTTCTGTTCAGGGAGAATCCACATGGGCGAAAATGTTTTCAAAGGTGTCGAGATCGTCGGCACTTCCAAGCAAAGTTTCAGTCACGCGATTGAGGTCGCGGTTGAGCGAGCGCGGCAGACGTTGCGCGACCTTTCGTGGTTCGTGGTCGCGGAACAGCGCGGCGGGTTGCAACAAGGTCGCCTCGAATACCAAGTCACGTTGCGCGTCTACTTCAAACTGGAAGACGGTCAAAGCCCAAACGACGTCGGCCAATAAAGCACGCGCGTCAAGCAAACGCGCCGCCCGCTTGAGTGACCAGGTTCAATTCGCCGACCCATCGCCGCCGCGCTACATTTTTTTAGGCTCACACACCCGCCGAAGCCCGGTCAGCGCACCCCACGCGGGCCGGGCTTTGTTACGCCGCCACCGGCCTCACGGCTGGACAAAAAGCTTGACCGCTCGCTAGACTACACGATTCAATACAACCGTCGAATGCACGCATACTCGCGGTCGCCCTCAATCAATTTTCTAAACTTCCGATACGGAACTGGATTTTCGTTATGGCAATTCCGGCAACTCAGATTCGACGTGGTATGGTTATTCTTTTCGATGGGGCCCTCTGTAAGGTAATCGATTTCCGGCATCACACACCCGGCAACCTGCGCGCGATGGTGCAGACGAAGCTTCGCAACCTGCGCACCGGGTCCTCGTTCGAGCACCGCTTTCGCTCCGCCGACACAATCGAGCGCGCCTCGCTGGAGCAGCACGAGATGGAGTATCTCTACTCGGACGGCTCACAGCACCACTTCATGAACACCGAGAACTACGAGCAGACCGCCTTAAACGACGAAGACCTCGGCGACATGGCGCAGTGGATGACGCCCGGACTTCGCATCCAGGCGGAGTTTTACGAAGGCGCACCCATCGGCGTCACACTCCCGCCGTCGCTGGAACTGACCGTCACCCGCACCGAGCCGACGATGAAGGGCGCGACCATCTCGAACGTTAACAAACCCGCCACGCTCGAAAACGGCAGCACTATTTCAGTGCCTCCGTTCATCAACGAAGGCGACCGCATCCGCGTCGACCCTGCCGAAGGTCGCTACATCGAGCGCGTCAAGTAAAGCGGTGAGCGGCAGGCGACAAACGGCGTGGAGGGGGTTTTCTCAACGCCCGTCGCCTCGTCACACGTCACCCATGTACTTCCTCTACAGCGTTCTTCTGTCCGTCGGCGTCACCGCGCTTCTGCCGCGCTTTATGTTCGACGCGGTACGTCACGGCAAGTACGCGGCGGGTTTCCGCGAACGCCTCGGCGGATTACTGTCAATCAACGATTCCGGGGAACCAGTCATCTGGCTTCACTGCGTTTCGGTCGGCGAGACGCAGGCGGCGCGCCCGCTTGTTCGCGCCCTGCTCGAACGCTTTCCAACGCACCGGCTCGTCGTCTCGACGACGACGCTGACGGGGCAGCGCGTCGCGCGCGAGGCGTTCGGCGGGACGGTGGCGGCGGTCTTCTATTTTCCCTTCGACTGGGCGACGACGGTGCGCCGCTCGCTGCGGGCAATCAAGCCGTCGCTGGTGCTGGTGCTGGAGACCGAGTTGTGGCCGCGCTTTCTGCGCGAGTGCCGGGCGCAGGGCGTGCCGGTCGCCATCGTCAACGGGCGCATCTCCGAAATTTCTTTCCGCCGCTATCGCATCATCAACCGATTCATCAAGCGCGTCGTCAACGACCTCGCCCTCGCCGTGATGCAGACGGAGGCGGACGCTGCTCGCATCAACGCCCTCGGCCTCGCGCGCGAGCGGGTCGTGGTTTCCGGCAACATTAAATTCGACGCCGGCGAAATCGAAGTTGACCGCTCACTGAGCGACGAGTTACGCGAAAGGTTCAGGGTCGATGAGCGCCGACCGTTGATCGTCGCCGCCAGCACACACGCGCCGGAAGAGCGCGTTCTACTCGCAGCCTTTCAGCAGATTCGCGCGGCCGCCGATAACTTTCATCCGCGACTGTTGATCGCGCCGCGTCACCCTGAACGCTTTGGCGAAGTGGCGTCGCTGCTTGAGGGTTCCGGGCTCAGATGGGCGCGGCGAACCGGCCCTCCGTGCGTTGCGGACTCCGACTGCGAAGCCATCCTGCTCGACACCGTCGGCGAATTGCGGGCCGTCTATCCGCTGGCCGAGATCGTCTTCGTCGGCGGCAGCATCGCGCGAATCGGCGGCCACAACATTCTCGAACCGGCGGGCGCGTCGAAGTGCGTCGTTACCGGCGCGCACACCGCAAACTTTACCTCCATCGTCGAAGCGTTCCTTGCGCGGGACGCGCTCGTTCAACTTTCGCCCGTCGCCGTGGCCGACGCGCCCGTCGCACTCGCGCGCATGCTCGCGGATTTATTAAGTGACGGCGCGCGCCGGCGGCGCGTCGGCGAAAATGCATTCCGCGCGCTTCAGCAGAACCGGGGCGCAACCGCTCGTACCATCGAGCTTCTCGCCCCGCTCATCACGCAGCCTCCGGAAACGGCCGACGCTTTGTTAGCGAAGCAGGCCGTCTCAACCTCCGACCTTTAATTTCCCGGCAACTGTCTCTCACCTGCTATGGCTTCGCCCGCGACGTTTGTGCTCGCCCCCATCAGCGCCGTCTACGGCACCGTGACGCGCGTGCGCTCCGCACTCTACCGCGCGGGCCTGCTCACAACACACCGCGTCGCGGCGCCGGTTATTAGCGTCGGCAACATCACGACGGGCGGCACCGGTAAGACGCCGCTGGTCGCATGGGTCGCCGGCGCGTCAGCGCGTGAAGGCAGGCGTGTGTGCGTCCTGACACGGGGCTATGGACGGATTAATCCGGGCCGACGGGTTGTTGTTTCAGATGGTGAGCGATTGCTGGCGAACGCGCGCGAGGGCGGCGACGAGCCGCGCCTGCTGGCCGAAATGCTCCGAGGAAGCGTGGCCGTCATCAGCGATGCGGATCGCGT
>JACDEG010000248.1 GCA_013816505.1 Pyrinomonadaceae bacterium
GTTGCTGTACGCAAACCCCTCGCCGCCGCCCTCACCACCGCCGCCCGCGTAGTCGATGGGCTGGTGCGCGCTGTGCGTCACCGAGGTCAAGACGTAGGTGCCGTTCTGGTCGCGGCGGTCGTGCTCTCTGAGGTCGAAGCGGAAGCCGGAGACGAACGAGCGGCAGTCGCTTCCGCCGTTAATCATCTTGTGCGAGACCTCTTCCTCTTCCATCCGCAGCCTGACCCAGGCGTCGCCCTCGGCGCGCTTTTCGTACTCGCCGGGGTAGTCGAAAATCTCGTACTTGTCGCTGCCATTCTGGTTGACGCGGCCCTTGATGGTCGCAAGCAGTGAATTGCTCGGCGTCTCGAAATAGTATTCCTTGATGGCGTACTTGCCGGGGCGCACACGCTGCTCGACGCGCCAACTGTTGATGCTGTCTTCTTCGTTGCGGCTACCGCCGACGTACTCGTGCTTGACACGCGACTGTTCGGGGCAGGGCTTGTGCGCCGTCGGCGTGTCGGCGAGCACCAGCGTGTGCTTGCCGTTCTCGTGCTTGAAGAAGAAGAAGATGCCCTCTTGCTCCATCAGACGCATCACGAAATTGAGCGCCGTCTCGCGGTACTGGACGCAGTATTCCCAGGGCTGATGGTCGCCGCGCAGTTGCAACTCGAAGTCGCTGAAGCCGAAGTTGCGGAAGACCTGCTGGATGATATCCGGCACCGACAGGTTCTGGAAGATCAGGCAGTCGGCAGTGCATGACAGAAACCACAGCCACGGGACGACCTCCGCCTGGTAGCGTGCGAGGCGGTCTTCCGGCGGCAACTGCGTGAAGCGGCTGACGAAGCCGTTGAAGTAGCGCTGCTTATTCTCATCGGCCAGCACCACGCTGAAGGTCACGTTCTGGCCGATGATCTGGTCGAAGTTGATGTTGGAACTTTCGGAGAGCAAGTCGAGTTGGAAGTTGAAGAGTTGCGAGATGCCCTCCTGCCCGGAGAAGGAACGCAACAGCAGCTTGTCCTCGCCGAGCGGCGTGTTGATGATCAGGAACCGATTCTCTTGCGTTAAAGTCTCCGGCGGCATGGTGGTGTTACCTCTCACAAAGTGGCCCACGCGGCGGGCCTGTTAGCGACGGAACTGGCGCGCGATGCTTTCCGTTTCGCGCCGGCTGCCAATGTCACATTGGTATGGACGTGGCAGCGGCGGATTATTGTCGTCCGCGACGCGGCGCTGTGTGTGCCGCGCCGGCGCGCGGCGGCGGCGAAGGTGCCGTCCCACGGTCGGCCCGCACGCCGGGCGACGCCGGACGTGGTTGTGACTCGAACGCGACCAGTTGATGAAGCGGGTTAAAGTCGGTCGGCAGGTTGGCGAGTCGGTTGAACGTCTGGCCGCCGAACCCGAAATCCTCCAACCGCATCAACGCGATGCTGTCCTGGTGACGGGGAAAGAAATTGTCGGCATAACGGCGGTCAGGAATTATCATCCCGGCAACCTCGATCATCGGGAGCAGCGGAAGAGTGCTGTTCGTGGCGCGGTCGTAGCCGTGGTCGCGCCGCAACGTCCTGCCGGATTCCGAAGAGTAGATGTTGGTGACGAGAACCGCGTAAAACTCTTCGACGTTTTCGAAGCCATCAGTCAGCGGGCTGTTG
The DNA here is from genome assembly GCA_013816505.1 of Pyrinomonadaceae bacterium. Taxonomy (GTDB): domain Bacteria; phylum Acidobacteriota; class Blastocatellia; order Pyrinomonadales; family Pyrinomonadaceae; genus JACDEG01. Next base: position 1,629 of record JACDEG010000248.1, read on the forward strand.
TCGAGGTAGTTCGTCGGGGTCGTCCACGTCCGCGCCCGGCGCAGGCAGTGGACGAGTTCGTGGAACAGTGTTTCGTCGGGACTGATCCCCGGCCCGTTGGCGACTGGATTTCCGTGTCGGTCAATCGAGGAGGCCGAGAATCTGACGGCCAACACGTTGCCGCGGCGGATCGCTTGTGATTCCGCTACGGTCTCGGTCGGGAGTATGAGAATCCTCTGCTCGGTCATGACGTGGACGGCCCTCAGAATAACGCGGCCCGTTTCGTAACCGGCGATGCGTCGCAACAGACCCAAGACCCTCTGTTCGTAGGCAGTGTCCTCGCCGCGGCTCGTGTCCAACGTGACGAAGCTCGAATCGGCCCCGTCGATCACGATGTTGCGCGGCTCGGCGGCGTCGATGCTGTATGAAGCTGACATCTATCATCCCTGCCCAAACAACGACGAACGGAACACGGCGAGTAAAACACGGGGACAGACGCCCCTTCTGAATGCTTTCAACCCTCACCCTGCCGCCCGTGTTCCGTCAACTGATGTCGTAACGAAAATTTCCATTCTCGCCGACGCCGACGTGGACGCGCGCGACCGGCTCGCCCGACGCCATCCGCGACAAAAACTCACCGGACATCTCGGGCAACACCGTCCGCGTCAGGATGTGGTCGACGTTGCGCGCGCCGCTTTCGACCTCTTTGCAGCGGTTCGCAATCTCGTTCAGCACCGCGTCGTCGTAATCGAACTCCGCGCCGTGATTCTCTTTCAATCGTCGCCGGATGCGACCGAGTTGCAGCTTGATGATCTGTCGCATCACCTCGTCGGTGATCGGGTAGTAGGGCACGACGACCATACGGCCCAACAGCGCCGGCTTGAAGACCTTAATCAGTTCGGGCCTGATCGCGTCGACCAGTCCCTCCGGTTCGGGCCTCGTGTCGGGGTCGGCGCACAGCTTCATCATCGTATCGGTCGCGGTGTTGCTGGTCAGCAGGATAACGGTGTTCTTAAAATCAATCTCACGCCCCTCGCCGTCTTCGAGCATGCCTTTGTCAAAGACTTGATAGAACAACTCCATCACGTCGGGGTGGGCCTTCTCAACTTCATCGAGCAGCACGACCGAGTAGGGCTTGCGCCGCACCGCTTCGGTCAGCACGCCGCCTTCACCATAGCCGACGTAACCCGGCGGCGACCCCTTCAACGACGAGACCGTGTGCGCTTCCTGATACTCACTCATGTTAATCGTCACCAGATTGCGCTCGCCGCCGTAGAGGGTGTCGGCGAGCGTCAGCGCCGTCTCGGTCTTGCCGACGCCCGACGGGCCGACGAGCAGAAACACACCGACGGGTCGGCGCGGGTCGGTCAGGTTGGCGCGTGACGTGCGGATGCGTTGCGCGATGGCATCGAGCGCGTGCGCCTGGCCGATGACGCGCTGCTCCAGCCGATCCTTCAGCGAGAGCACGACATTGATCTCATTGGTCAGCATCTTGCCGACCGGAATCCCCGTCCATCCGGAGATGACTTCCGCGATGGTCTGCGAATTGACGCACGCCTGCATCAGCGGCGTCTCGCCCTGAATCTTCGCCAACTCGTCGTTCAGTTGGGCGAGTTGTGCGCGCAATTCGTCGACGTTAATGGTGTTGACCGCCGGCGTTGGGGAGGCCGTAGGCGATGCGCCGATTGGTGGGGCCGCTACCGCCGTCGCCTGTGACACGCCGCCGCCGGCCACCGCCAACGCGGGCTGTCCGGCCATCGTTGCCGCTGTCGCGCCGCCGTTGCTGCCGCTCGCGGTTGCGGCTGCCGCGCTGTTCTGCATCGCGTGCTCTTCGAGTTGCGTGCGAATGTCGCGGACGCGGCTAATCATCTCGCGCTCAAGGTCCCACTGCTTTTGCAGTATCGCGAGACGTTCCTGCTCGGTCGTGCGAATCGCTTGCAGTTCTTCGAGCCGCGCGTTGTGATCGACGCCGGTGACGCTCTCGCGTTCAAGCGCTCTGATCTCGATTATGCTCTGATCGATGCGGCGTTGCGCGTCCTCGACCGCTGGCGGCGTCGCGGCCTGTCCCATCGCGACTTTCGCGCAGGCCGTGTCAAGCACGCTCACCGATTTGTCGGGCAACTGCCGACCCGTGATGTAGCGATGCGAAAGTTTCACAGAGTCTTCGACGGCCTCTTCGAGAATGCGCACCTTGTGATGATTCTCAAGCGCTTCGATCAACCCGCGCATCATGATGATCGCCTGCTCTTCAGTCGGCTCTTCGACCTTCACGACCTGAAAGCGGCGCGCGAGTGCGGCATCCTTCTCGAAATACTTTTTGTACTCCGCCCAGGTGGTCGCCGCGATGGTGCGCAACTCGCCGCGCGCCAGTGCCGGCTTCAACAGATTCGCGGCGTCGTTCTGGCCGGCCTGCCCGCCGGCGCCGATCATCGTGTGCGCCTCGTCGATGAACAGCACAATCGGTTGCGACGACGCCTTCACTTCGTCGATCACTGACTTCAGACGATTCTCGAACTCGCCCTTGATGCCGGCGCCCGCTTGCAGCAGGCCGAGGTCGAGCGTGCGCACCGCGACGTTCTTCAACGGCGTCGGCACATCGCCCTCGGCGATGCGGAGCGCGAAGCCTTCGACGACCGCCGTCTTGCCGACGCCCGCCTCGCCAGTCAGGATCGGGTTGTTCTGGCGGCGGCGCGTCAGGATGTCGATCAACTGGCGAATCTCAAAGTCACGCCCAAGAACCGGATCGATGCTGCCGCTCCTGGCCTTCGCCGTCAAATCGACGGTGTATTGGTCGAGTGCCTTTGTTCCCTTCGCCCCGCCGGCGGGCGCGTCGCCGCCCGCTGCCGCGCCATCGCTCCCCGCCACCGCGCCTTGTGCCGCGTAGCCCGCCGCCTCACGGTCTTCGCTCGACCCGGCGGTGATGTCGGAAAGATTCTTCTTCAGCGATTCGAGCGAGATGTTATTGAACTCTTTCGAGATTTCGCGCGCGAGTCGTGCCGTGTCGTCGTTCGACAGCAACGCGAGGATGAAGTGGCCGGAACGAACCTTGTGCGCGCCGTAATCAATCGAGGCCAGCAGCCACGCTTCCTGAACCAAACGCGGCAGGCGCGGTGCCAGCGCCGGCGTGCGCGCGTTGCCCGTCTTCAAGCGGTCGAGGGCGCGCGTCACATCCATCGACATGCGCCCGGCGTTGATTTCGTAGTGACGCATGATACGACCCAAGTCGGCGTCCGGGGCTTCGAGAAGTTTGAGCAGCAGATGCTCGATGTCGACGTCGTAGTTGGTGCGCGACAGACAGAGGCCGGCCGCCGCTTCGAGCGCGTTGCGGCAGGTGTCGTTCAGTCTGCCAATCAGAGACTTAAGATTTACGTTCATCGCATCATCCCTTCCGTCGATAAAAGATGTGAGTCGTTCGGCAACCGTCGCTGGTCCGTCAGCCGTCGCCGGTGTGTCCTTCGGGTTCTCGACCATCAAAGGCCGCGCGCCGAGGTTCGATCAGGGGCCAACCGACAGCACCACCTGCGAATCGTCCGCGGCGAACTCTTTGGTCTTCAGCCATGACGTCCAGCCGAGCATCGGCGCCACCGCCACCGCGCCGTCCACGCGCGATGTCAGACGGCACTCCGGCACCTCGCCGGCCTTCAGCACAAGCTGCATATCGAAATCGAATTCCGTCCCGGCAAGGAAGCGCGCCAAACTGGTCGCCGGGCGAAAGTCCGCGCCCGAAGGCAGTAGCGACGTAAATTTATTAAGCGTCAGCGGCCCGTAGATGATGCGGAACTTCGATTGATCGTCCCACACGCGCGTGCCGACGACGGTGCTGACGCCGAGTTGACTGTTCGCCGCGCCCAACCGGCAGATGCTGTCCTCTTCGATGGTGAGCCACTGTCCGGCGAACTGTTGGACACGCGCGGGGGCGTCAAAGCGGTCGCCGAGAATCGCTTCGATGGCCGCCGCCGAATGTGGCCGCTGCGCGATCAATCCGCCGTAGAACAGCAACCCTTCATCGGCTAAGCCGAGCCTCCCGCGCAGGCCCCGTGTTCCCAACCCGACGATGTCGAACAGATACTCGGTGAAGCGATCCTGTTCGCGCCGTTCATAAGCGACGGGGAAGCGATACTTCTCCCACGCGCGGTAGAAGAGGGAGATCATCCGGTGGTTGAAGATGTCAAGGAACTGCCAGAGAGCCGTGTCCTTGTAGCGCGCCCGCTCCGCGACCAACTCGGTGTAGTGCGTCGGCAGTACGCCGAGCGGACCGATCAGACCCATGAACGCGACCATCATTTCCGGCGGCGGCGATAGTGTGTCGTTGACCGCCCCGCCGTCCGCCGCGTCACTTGTCTCGCCTCTCGTTTCGCTCTTCACTTCGCTGCCGGGCCGTGTGAGTTGATGAATCTCGCTCGCCGGAAAGTCGAGTGAGGGGCGCGTGCGGAAGCGTACGACTTCGCGCGACGGCACGGAGTTATCGCGCCCGACGGGTTGCCGCTCCGGGTATGTCCGTTCGAGCAGGCGCACCGCCTGGAAGAATCGGAAGCGGTACGCTTCGTCAAACAACACGCGCGCTAAAGGAGATTCTGTTCGCCCGCCCTCGGCTGCCATCGCTTTAACACTCCTTCGCGTTGCTTGACCGTCACCACGAGTTGGTTGAATGAATTGAGCGACACGTACAGCCCCAGGAACCTCTCCAGCACCGCTGCGAAGAGGAAGATGCCGCCGCCGACATAACGCTCCTCGTCAAACTCAATTGTCGTTTCGATGCCGCGCACGAAACCGCTGCCGATACGCGAGCCGGTCTGCCGAACGACCCGGCGGCTGGTCACACGGCTAATTCCGGCGATCTGTTTGCGCGTCGCCGCCGAATTGGTGAAATCATAGAGCAACAGAATCTCGCGTAGTGCGTCGCCGGCATCGCCCATCGTCGTGTCGCCCTCGACAATCGAGAGGTGGTTGAGCGAGAGGTGCGAGATCAGTCGCCACTGAGCGGCGCGCCGGAGCGGCGGTCGGACGGTGGCGGTCGGCTTTTTCAGACAGCGGACGCGCGCCAGCGGCCCCGTCCCTTCGACTTCGAAATCCCCTTCGGAGCCGCCGAACGGGAGCTTGCCGGGCAAGTCGCGGTTGGTCGCAGTGGTGTGTACTGTGATTGTCTCGACTGCCGGGACGTGCGGGTTGAAGCCGAGGTCGACGAGCGATAGGTAGACCTCGGTGCCGGAATCTTCCTCGCGCTGCGACGGGCGGCGCGAGGCGTACCAGAAGGTGTGTGCTTCATCGCGGTCGCCCGCGTGCTTAATGGAATAGAAGGGCTGAAACTGGCGCGACTGTTTGAGGTATGGGTCGGTCGTTGTGACCGCGTCAATCGAATAGACCTCGGTCGACGCCTGGCGATGCACGTCGGCGATCACGCGATACTCGTTCTGCTCGCCGGTCAGTTGAATCGGCTCGGCGATTTTCGAGAACAGGTTGATGACCGGCGCGCACCCGAGTTGGAACGCCTTCGCGTCAAGCGGCGCACCGAGCGGCGCGACATCGCGCAGGTAGATCAGAATGTCGAAGCGGCTGCCGAAACCACCGGCCCGCGCGGCCTGGTCGAGTCCCGTTACATCGAAGAACAGAAACTTTTCGGGGAAGGTGAAGTATTCCGTCAATAGACGATAACCGCTGAACGACCGCGCTGTCGAAGGCAGCATCCCCTCTTCGGAATCGAAGCCAACGGCCCGCAGGCTCGACGCCGGCAGCGTGATTGACGCCGGCGTGACGACGCCCTTCACCGGCTTGCGGTCGCCCGTGCCATGCGGGCGAACTTCGACGCGCGTCACGTTGTTGAAGATCATTTCGTAAAGCGCGTAGACAATCTGCGGCTCGCCATTCAGATAGAACCGGAGGTGGTCGATGGGGCGCGCCGTCTTTTCGTCCTCGCCCGACTTGAGGTCGGAGAGGGTCGTGTTGTTCAGGCAGCGCAGGCCGAGCTTGATGGCGGCCTCCGACCACTTGCCGCTCGTGTCAACCGGGTCGAGCGATTCGAGTGACGCCGTGGCGACCTCGACCGGCCACAGCATCGTCGGGTAACACGTGCGGAAGCGGCATGGCGTCCCCTGAATCGGCCTCGAATAGAGAGTCGTCCCGCGCTCAATCCCGTAGCCGGTGGTCAACGCGCCCTGCGCGGTATCAAGCGCGAACTGCACAATCGACATCGAGGGGATCGGCGCCAAATAGTGCGGATAGAGAACGTTTAAGAGCGACTCGGTAACTTCGGGAAACTCGTCGTCGATCTTCAGGCGGATGCGACCGGCGAGGAACGCGAAGGCCTCAATCATCCGCTCGACGTGCGGGTCCTCGCACTTGTCGCTTTCGATCTGGAGACGCGCGGCGATCTTCGGATACTTCTGCGCGAACTCCGCCCCCATGTGGCGCAGAAACGCCAACTCGCGCTCGTAGTAACCCAAGAGTTCATCGCGCATTTTTATTAAAGAGATGTTAGATGTCAGATGTCAGATGTCGGCAAGAAGACAACCTGTCTTGACTAACATCTAACATCTGACATCTGTTTCAGTCTCCCTGAACTTTGTATTCACCATTGATGAGTTGCAGCACGGTATCGAAGACAACCGGCTCCGGCGACGGTTCGACCAACAGGTTCGCGTCGATACGGAAGCGCAGCGCACGCTCCGTATCGCGCGCCGGTTCGAGCGTGACCGAAACGTCCTTCAAGCGCGGCTCGAACGTCGTCACCATTAATTCGAGCGCGCGTCGCATCCGGTGCTGATCCGCCGACGAGCGCACACTGGCCGAAGAGTAGTCGGGCAACCCGTAGGCCGCCAGTGAAACGCTCAGTTCTTTTAACTCCGGCGGAATGCCGCCGACGATTTGGCGCGTATTCAGCAGGAACTCAAGGTCGCGCCGCACCGCCTGCTTCAGTTGCCGCAAACTCTTGCCGCGCGAGGACGGCGCTTCGCGCGTGACCTCCGGCTCATAGTCGAGCAAGCGGTCGAGAACCGACTGAGTGATGCGAACTTCGTTGTCCGTGCGGGCCATCTGGGTTGATTGCGATGCGGAGGAAGTGTTAACAGATTAGGATTCGCTCGCGCCTGCCGTGTGACAGGCGCGAGCGATGCAGGCGTTCCCTCGGTTCCGTTCGACGGAACGCCGACGCGCCAACGTGAGCGGGCAAGAACTGCTGGGGGACACGCGGCGCGTATGACGTGGCGTTTAGGATTTCGCGTTGGTCGTTAAATTCCAACTGCCCGGAACGCTGCCTGATCC
>JACDEG010000709.1 GCA_013816505.1 Pyrinomonadaceae bacterium
GAGTTGCGCGTGGGTGCGGTCGTTAGAGTTCACCACGCCGCCGCCGACGGCCAACTCGTCGAGCACGTCGACGGCGCGTAGCGTGTGCTCGTCAATGGTGTAGTGGTGATACAGGTCGTGCTGAATCAGCAGACTGATGCGCCCGAACTCCGGCAGGTAACGACCGAGCAGTCCGACATCGTTCATCAGACGCAACGCACCGCCGACGCGACCACGTCGACCGAGAATCTCGCGGAAGAGGCGGGCCGGAGCGGGCGCGGCGCGAAAGTCGCGGTCAACCGCCGTCAAGCGCTGCCGGATCGTGTCGCGCAGTTCGTGGCTGAAGGTGGCGTTCGCGGTCTGCGCGAGCGTGACGGCCTCGAACAACAGCAGAGGGTTGTCGGTGAATAGTGACGGGGCGCCTTCAAAATAGAGTTCGTGGTTCTTGATGGAGAATGCTTCGGCCAACTGCTCGCGGCGCGCTCGATTGAACCAACGCAGAACGCGCTCGCCGCGTTCGGAGGCGCGCGCCAATAACACTTCGCTGAACTGGTGCAAATCGCGTGCGCGGCGATAGTAGTCGCGCATGAACTGCTCAGACGCTTGCAGGTGCGGCGACGTGCGATAGCCGAACCGCTCCGCGATCTGCGGTTGCAGATCAAGCGCGAGGCGGTCGGTCTTGCGTCCCGCCAGCCAGTGCGCCTCGTGCCGAACGCGCGACAGAAAGTCGTAGGACTGCGTGGCGCGAATGCGCTCGTCCTCGGAGATGTGTTCCGCCGCGCGCAGTTCGTCGAGCGTGCGGCAGCCGAAACGTGCATACGCCGCCCACAGTGCGGTGTGCAAATCGCGCATTCCGCCGGCGCCCTCCTTGACGTTTGGCTCCTGAAGGTAAATCGCGGCGCCGAACTTCTTCGCGCGCTCCGCGCGTTCGTGTCGCGCCGACGCAATCAGTGCTTCGGGGTTTTTGCGCCGCCGCTGTTCGAGCGCGGTGGTGAGGCGCGCGAACAACTCTTCATCACCGGTGACGAGACGCGCGTTGACCATCGCCGTTTGGAAGTGCGGATCGGCGCGCCACGCCGCGAGGCATTCATCCAGAGTGTGAACCTTCTGTCCGACGCTTAGGCCGGAGTCCCACAGCAGGTGCAGCACGCGCTCGATCAATTCACGTGTCGAAGCGCCGGAGCGACGCTCGCCGGTATGCAGAAACAGCAGGTCGAGATCAGAGAACGGAGCGAGGTCAGAGCGCCCGTAACCGCCGAGCGCAATTACCGCGCAGTCGCGCGCGCGCGCGGCGGGCGTGGCCGGAGCCGCCGAGTTACCGCCTCCGCCCGCTGCCGGCCCGGTCTGCTGCGCCGCCCTGAACAAATAGGTCACGAATGTGTCGAGGACGAAACTGCGCGCCGCCGCTGTCCGCTGCCCAGCCGCCGCCATCCGGTGCGCGATGCGCAGACGCTCCTCTTCGACTTTGAGAAAGCCGCGCAGACGCTGCGTCACTTCGAAGTCAGAGAGGCGCGATACGTCCGACAATTTCTGCTCGGCGTGGCGCCGCACCATCTGCCGGTGCGTCTGTACCGAACGCGGCGCGGCAATACCTTCCGCCGGCTCGTCTTCGAGAAAAGTAGGAATGGTGAATGACGATTCGTCCGCGTCCGTATCGCGGCTGACAGACGACGGCGCGAGGTGGGCGGCATCGGGCGTGCCGAGCCAGATCGGTTGCGCCGTCTGCCGAGACTCTTCGGCGAGTCGCTCCAGATCATGCGAGCGCAACTCCATCCCGTTGATGATCAGCGGGCGGCGCACCGCCATCCTGACCAGGCGCGTCAGCACCTTCGCGCTCAGCGCCGTGGTGGCGATTAGTTCGTTGCCTCTCAGTAACAGGGCCATGTATTAAGGGATGAGGGATGAGGGATGAGGGATGAGGGGCTACATTAAAAACCCCCGTCGCTCTTACCCGGTCCCTGTGTGAGTGACTCCGCGCCAGCTTTCGCGGCGCGCTTCGTAAGCCGTGATTTGTGGTTCGTGTTGAAGTGTCAGCCCGATGTCGTCGAGTCCCTCCAGCAGACAGTGACGGCGGAACGCCTCAACCTCGAAGCGCGCGATGAAGCCGGCATCGTCACGCACCTCGCAACGTTCGAGGTCGACCGTCGCTCGGTAGCTCGGCAATTCTCCGGCGTGGCGGACAATCTCGGCGACTTCCGGCTCGGCCAGCGTCACCGGCAGGATGCCGTTCTTCGTGCAGTTGTTAGCGAAGATGTCAGCGAACGACGGCGCGATGATCGCCCGGAAACCATAATCGAGCAGCGCCCACGGTGCGTGCTCGCGCGACGATCCGCATCCGAAGTTGCGGCCCGCAACCAGAATCGACGCGCCCCGGTAACGCGGCTCATTCAAGACGAACGAAGGATCGGGGGCGCCCCCTGCCGCGATGTAACGCCAGTCGAAGAAAAGGAATTCACCGAAGCCCGTCCGCTCGATGCGCTTCAGAAATTGCTTCGGGATGATTTGATCGGTGTCGACGTTCTGCCGGTCGAGCGGCGCGACCAACCCGGTGTGAATGCGAAATTGGTTCATAATCCTTGAGAGGAATCAGCGCTCATTAGGAAGGCAACAGTAAACAGTTTTGAGTTTTCGGTTTTCAGCTCAGTACTTAAAACCATTCGCTGGCTTTTGTTTCAGCAATTCTCGGTCAGGCTCTAAGTGGCATCCGCTCAATGTTTTGAACATTTGAGTTTTTGCGCTTGTAAAGCCTGCGTGAACAACAGAGTAGAGGAAACAGAGCGCGTTT
>JACDEG010000249.1 GCA_013816505.1 Pyrinomonadaceae bacterium
CGTCAGCAGCCTGGAGGTGTAAACCGCTCCGGCACCCGGCCGCGAGGCGAACAGCTCGTAGTCAAAGTGAGTTCGACGTAAGGAAACGGCTAAGTCGTTGACAACCAACAACCCGTCCCATCCCAAAAACCGCAGGAATCTCCTCGGCGCTGCTATCACGATGACCAGAGCGGACGGCGGACTAGCGTGCAAGACCTATGCGACCTTTGACGGCGGCTACACTTGGCACGACTCGGTCTTCCCTGAACAAGTCACCTTCGGGGGCGCAGACCCACAAGTGGCGTTCTCGCCTCACGGCACGGCCTACTTTGCCGCGCTCACCAAGGTCAAGGATGAGCAAGGGCGCACGCGCTCGGCCCTTTACTGCTATCGCTCGGAAGACGGTGGGCGAAGCTGGGGCAAGCCGGCAGATCTGGGCTATTCCTACGATCACCCGCAGATCGCCGTGGATGACACCTTCGGTCGCTTCGCCGGCCGCATCTACATCGGCGTGCTCTACGGCCGCGATTACTCGCTCGGCGTCTTCCGGTCGGACGATGATGGCCGCACGTTCGTCGGCCCGGTGAAGGTGCTTGATGGCCAGGGGATCGGCGTGAATGTCAGCCAGTTAATGGTCTTGAGCGATGGCACGCTGGTGATGACCTACGGCGATTTCCAGATTGACCCGTCCAAACGCCGGACTGCCCGCGAATCGAGCGACTGGCTCGTCACCTCCAAAGACGGAGGCGTGACTTTCTCCACGCCCACGAAGATCGTCACCAGCAACACACCCGCGGATGAAAACCCGGCCGCCCGTCTCGACACTGTTCCTGCCCATGCCGCCGACAGCCGTTCAAGCCAGTATCGGGATCGGCTCTACCGCGCGTGGACCGACTTCCAGGCCGGCAAGCCGCGAGTCGTCTTCAGTTATTCCGCCGACGCGGGCAAGACCTGGAAGTAACCCAAGCCGGTGGACACCACTGCGCCCGCCGCCGCGAGCCAATTCCAGCCTGCGGTGGCCGTCAACCATCAGGGGACAGTTGGCGTGATGTGGTTCGACACGCGGGATCTCAAGAATGACGACAGCGAGTATCACGCCTATTTTACGGCCTCGGTGGATGGCGGAGAATCTTTCCTCCCCCCGGCTCGCCTCTCATCAGCGCCGTCGTTGCGGTGGGGCACGGGCAACCTGGCGTTCTCGCCCAGCGTCTGGGCTGCGTCGGCCAGCACACAGCGCATCACCTTTCTGTCTGCCGCCCAACGCTTCAGCAACGGCGGCGATTACATGGGGCTCACGGCGGACGCTGGCGGCGTGTTCCATCCCTTCTGGGCCGACGGAAGGACCGGGACGTTTCAAGCCTGGACCAGCCAGGTGCAGGTCGAGCTTCCGGCCAAGCCGCCAGCGATGAACGGCGCCGTGCCGATGCCACCTGGTGGATCCAGTGCTGCCACGGTAGCGCCGCAGGAGAAGGCGGAAGTCTCGCTGACGGATAAGATTCAGTTGGTCATGGACCCGACGACCTACGACCCGGTAACCAGAGAGCTGCAACTGCCGATCCGATTGAAGAATCTGTCGGACCAGCCGATCTACAAGCCAATCACCGTTCAAGTGAAGGGCTTCGGCAGCGGCATGGGAGACCTGCTCAAGGACAAGTCGCCGCTCATTCTCAACGCGACCAACGGCCAGCCGCAGGACGGCGCAACGTTTGATTATTCATCCGCCTTACGCGACCTGGAGGCGCTGGAGCCGCAGGGCCAGACCGAGGCGATGGTCTGGCGCTTCAAATTGGTCGCCCCATTGCGGACGCCAGACATGCACGTCAACGTGACCGGCTTCGTTATGCGGAACAGATGAAAAGACTGGCAATCATTCTTGAGGTAAGAAATGCGGGATAGCAAAGCGCAAGTCGAAGCCGTTACCCGCGACGGCCTCCAAGCTCAACGAATCCCTTTCGATTCTATTCCAATCATTGATCTGGAACCCTGGTTTGTGGGCGACGCGCGTGCGAGGTGTGGATTGTCCGACAGTTACCACTCAAATCTGACACCATATTTCGTCAGGTCACGTTCTGACTTTTCCACTTTTTATTATATGTCTTGAAATCTCTTAATCTTACAAGCTATATTCTCCACTTCAAAGAGCGCCATGTATACGGCCAGGGTCTATTCATTCTCGGAGTCTGATACCGACTGCCGCCAGTGCTATTGCTGTTGCACCGCATAGCGGCGACAGGCGGCAGCAATGTTTTCCGCTCCGCAAACGCGCAGAACCGAGATAGCGATGTTCCTGAGCGCAGCTATCGCTTGCGGAATGTGCCCGGCTTTCTTCTGTGACCGGGCTTCATCAAAGGTTACATCCCGCACCCAAGGCAATCTGTTTTCGATGTGCCAATGCTCCCACCATAACTTCAGCAACTGGGGCGCAAGAGCACCTTGCGGCGACAGCGAGGTACTGACATAGACGACCTCCTCGCGCCTGGCACTGGTTCGCTTGTTCGTGATGGTGCGTCGCAACTCCAGGACTTGGCTGTGTCGGTCGTAGCGGCGTCCCTGCGCTTGGCGAAACTCCGGGACATCTGCTAAAGCATCATGCAGGGACGGACTCTGCAAGTGTCCATCCGTTCCTCCTTAGAAGTGTTGGTCTGAGCAACCTCATTCTATCGGAGGAACGTGTCCCGCTTTTAGAGAATGAATAGACGGTGTGTATCCAGCAGGAACTTGTTTTTTTTACAGACCCTTAAGGGGGAGGCTATGATAAGAAGAGCAGGAACATTCATCATCGGTTGGTGCCTTGTATGGACGTGTATGGCTGTGAGGCCGATGCGCGCGCAGGTGCAAGAGCCTATCGAAAACAAGAATGCGGCGGCTGTGTGGCAGGCGCTCATGCGGGTGCGCACGACAGCCACCGTGCTGCACACCACCGCCCATCCAGATGACGAAGACGCGGCGTTGCTAACTTGGCTCAGTCGTGGGCAAGGTGTGCGCACCGGATTACTCACGCTCAATCGCGGCGAGGGGGGCGCCAATCTGATCGGCCCTGAGTTGTATGACGCTTTGGGAATTCTGCGCACGGAGGAGTTGTTGGCGTCTGGCCGTTATTACAGCGTCGATCAGTTCTTCACCCGCGTCACCGATTTCGGCTTCTCAAAACGCATTGATGAAACCCTTGAGCACTGGGGGCGAGAAAACGTGCTGCGCGATATGGTGCGCGTGGTGCGGATGTACCGTCCGGAGGTCATCGTCTCACGCTTTCACGGCAAGGCGCGCGATGGCCATGGAAATCACCAGACGGCTGGGTTGATGAGCCCGGAAGTCTTTCGCGCGGCGGCTGATCCCACTCGCTTCCCCGAACACTTTGCTGAAGGACTCCGCCCGTGGCAGGTGAAGAAGCTGTATTTCAGCGTGCGCGAGAACGAACCGGCGACGCTGAAGTTTGACGTTGGCGAATACGACACTCTGCTCGGTCGTTCCTATCGCGAAGTTGCTCGTGAAGGGTTGAGCCATCAGCGTTCGCAAGGCGCCGGCCAGGTGCGGGCGCCCAGCGGGTCTGCGTTCTCCGCGGTGCAACTGGTGGAGACGGTGGTCCCGAAAGTGGAGACTGAGCGCAGCGTGTTTGATGGGCTGGACATTACGCTGCCGGGGATGGCTAAGCTGGCCGGAACGTCGGTCAATCTCACGACCGAGTTAACTGAATTGCAAACCCAGGTGGACGAGGCGCTGAAAAAATTTGATGCGCGCCAACCGTGGCACGTCGCGCCACACATGGTCTCGGGCTTGCGCACGACGCGCAGCTTGATTGAAAAAGTGCGAGGCGCACAGATCGAAGCAACCGCAAAAGATCAACTACTCTTTCTCCTCGGCAACAAGGAGACAGAGTTTGTGGATGCGACTAATAAAGCGCTCGGTATCGCGATGGAGGTGCTGGTGGATACTGAAAGGGCGGCCGATGGCGGCGGGCAATTCTCCTTCCAACCGCGCGAGACATTCGGTGTCGCGATTCCGGGCCAACAGTTCACACTCACCGCCTCCGTGGTGAATCGTAGCCAGGTGAAAGTTGAGCCGGTCGAATTAACGCTCCGTGTGCCGAAGGGCTGGCGCGTCTCGACTCTCGGCAATGATGTTCGTCCGCTCGGATATAACGAACGAGCCAGCGCGAAATTTGAGGTCGCAGTGTCGAATGATGCTGAGTATACGCGGCCATACTGGTCGCGAGCTTCCGAGTTCCGCGATCATCTCTACACCATTGACAAGCCAGAACATCTCAATCTTCCCTTTGCGCCTCCCGATGTGATCGGTGTGTTCACGTATCGTGTGGATGGTCTAACTTTCACCAGGACGCAACCGGCTCAGACGGTATTTGTGGACCGTCCACGAGGAGAGCAAAGGCGCTTGCTCACGGTTGCGCCGGCCATCAGCGTCGCCGTCTCGCCGGGTATTGGCGTGATTCCGGTGGAAGCGGCGCAACCGACTTACACCGTGCGGGTGAATGTCTTGAATAACGTCAAGGGTGCGGCCAGCGGCAATGTGCGTTTGCGCCCGCCGGACGGATGGACGGTCTCGCCCGCGCAGTCGTCCTTTACCCTCACGCACGAGAAAGAAGTCCAAAGCTTTACCTTCCGTGTCTCCATCCCGCGCATCACACCGGGAACGAATTACAAAGTGCAGGCGGTGGCGGAGTACAATGGGCAGGAATACACCGAAGGCTACCAGGTGATCGCCCAACGCGATCTTGAACCGCGCCATCTCTATCGGCCAGCGATGGTTGAGTTGCGCGGCGTTGATGTGAAAGTGGCGCCGGGATTGAAGGTTGGCTACGTCATGGGAGTCGGCGATGAAATCCCGAAGGCACTCGAACAGATTGGCGTCAACGTACAGATGCTCGGGCCACAAGACTTGGCGGCGGCCAATCTCGATCAATTCGATGCCATTATCGTCGGCATTCGCGCCTCTGCCGTCCGCGATGATTACAAGGCACATAATCGCCGCCTCCTCGATTATGTCGAGAAGGGGGGCAACTTGATCGTTCAGTATCAAACTCAGGAGTTCGATGCGGCGCCGTACGGACCCCATCCCTCCAAGCTTACCCCGCGAGCCGAGGAGGTATCAGAGGAAGATGCGAAGGTGGAGATTTTGGATCCAGCCAATCCGATCTTTAACTGGCCGAACAAAATCACGGCGGCTGAGTTTGATGGTTGGGTTGAAGAGCGCGGCTCGAAGTTTATGACCACTTGGGATGAGCGATATCGGCCGCTGCTGGTGAGCAATGATCGTGAGCAAGCGCCGCAGCGTGGTGGAATGTTGCAGAGCCAGTACGGGCGCGGAACATATACTTATGCGGCCTACGCTTTCTATCGGCAACTGCCGGCTGGCGTGGCTGGGGCCTACCGCCTGTTTGCCAACATGATTAGTTTGAGAAAGCGGCCTCAATAACCGAGAACTCTACAAGGCTAAAGTAGCCGGCCAGGGATCTGGAATACAAAAACATCGAAGAACCCGCGCCGCAACTTCTGATTCATAACCTCGGGCGATAAACGCCGCGCCGGGGTTAGCTTGCTGGGATGAGGACTCGGAACTGTCACCACTATTCCGCTTATCACTACAGCGATAAGCGGGGAGATGGGAATGAGCTTGAGCACAGAGCCTGCCCATCAATCGGAAGGCGCCCACGATGGCGCCACACCCACCCAAAGGAGGCTTGTATGAAAAGGGATCTTCATTTTCTGGTAACCTTCTTGATGCTCCTCGCTTTCGGCCCGCTCGCAGCAACGGTCCGTGGGCAGGCAGTGACGGGATCCATCGTCGGCAATGTCGCTGACGCAAGCGGCGGGGTCGTCGCTGGAGCCAGGGTTACGGTTATCGAAGTCAACACCGGAATTGCGCGCAACGCCAACACGAGCGAAGAAGGCGGCTTTGTACTGTCTTATCTGCCCCCCGGCACCTATCGGGTTGCGGTGGAGAAGGATGGCTTCAAGAAGTATGTGCGTGATGGAGTGCTGCTGAACACCGGCTCATCCGTGCGTATTGATGCCTCGCTCGAAGTCGGGAGCATCACTGAAACGGTTGAGGTCAGCGCCGCTGCGCCGCTGCTTCAAACTGAGAGTGCGGAGGTCAATCAGGCGTTCGAGCGCAAGCGGATTGAAGAATTGCCGATCAACGGGCGCAACTTCCAATCGTTGCTCTCGCTTATTCCGGGCGTGGCGCCGCCAACCGGCGGGATCGGCGTCTTTGACAATCCGCAAGGCACCCAATTCTTCCAGGTCAACGGACAGAATGTCTCGGCGAACAATTTTCAGATTGATGGTGTGGACAATAACGAACCGCTGCTCGGGTTGGTCATCCAGATTCCGCCCGCCGAAGCCATTCAGCAGTTCAGCGTCTCAACCAGCAACTACGACGCCGAATTTGGCCGTGCCGTCGGCGCCGTGATCAATGTCACGACGCGCCCCGGCACCAACGAGTTTCACGGCAGCCTCTTCGAATTCCACAATAACAGCCGCTTCAAGGCGCGCAACTACTTCAACTTCACCGACAGGGTTCCCAATGCGCTCAAAAATCAATATGGCGGCACCTTTGGCGGTCCGATCATAAGAAATCAGACTTTCTTCTTCGGTGATTTTCAGGGACAGAACCAGCGGTTAGGGCGCACGCCCGCAACTGCCAGTGTCCCAACCGAAGCTTTCCGCAATGGCGACTTCAGCGCGCTGCTAGGTCCCAACCCTGCCACAAGCACTGTCATCTACGATCCAGCGACCGGCAATCCAGATGGGACCGGGCGACTGCCAATTCAGTGCAATGGCCGGGCCAATGTTATTTGCCCAAACCGCATCAGCCCGGTGGCGAGAAATATATTGGGATTGTTGCCAACACCGAACCTGCCGGGCTTGACCTCCAACTATATCGCGCCGGCGATTCCTTTCAAGCTCGATACCTATTCCTTCGACGTGCGGGTTGATCACCAGTTGAGCGACAAGACATCGCTCTTCGCCAAATACAACTACTTTCAATCCGCGATGGCCGATCCCGCCATTTTTGGCGACATCGGGGGACCGACCTCGACGGGCGACTTCAACTCTTTGGCCGATGGGCGCGGGCGCAATCAGGTGGTGACGCTTAACGCGACCCACATCTTTAGCTCAACCCTGACGACGGAAGCGCGTTTCGGCTTCACACGCTATTTCATCGATGCTAAAGGGCCGGGCCTTGATCGTGATCTCTCGGCGGAGGTCGGCATTAGCGGGTCAAATGAGAATGATCCCGCGCACAAAGGGCTCGCGGTGATTGATATTGAGGGCTTCTCGACTTTCGGCATGTCCTTTAACATGCCGACGATCAATGCCGATAACATTTTCAACTGGGTGAATAACTGGACGAAGGTCTCTGGCGAGCACACCTTCAAGTGGGGCGCCGACATTCGGCGACTGCGTATGGACCGATTGCAGATTCAAGGTATCGGCTCCTTCGGCCCGCGCGGGCGGTTCAACTTTCGTCCCGGCGTGACACTGCTGAGGGGCGGTCCCTCTTCGCAGTTCAACTTCGCCAACGCCTTCGCCAGTTTTTTGCTCGGCCAGCCGGATCAAACGGGCCGCGCCAGCTTCTCCACCACTCCGACCAACCGCACGTCACATTTCTTCTTCTTCGGCCAGGATACATGGCGCGCCACGCCGCGTCTGACTTTGAATCTTGGCATGCGTTACGAGATCTACACGCCGATCACATCGCGTCAGGCGGCCGGACAGGGCAACTACGATCCGGCGACCAACAACCTGCTGGTTGCCGGCGTCGGAGATGTGGGACTCTCGGCCGGCGTGAAGACGGACTACAACAATTTCGCGCCGCGCTTCGGCTTTGCCTATCGCTTCGGCGATAAAGAACGCATGGTGGTGCGCGGTGGTTTTGCGGTCAGCTACTTCACGGCGCGCTTTGGCTTTACCGGCGGGACGCTTTCGACCAGTTTCCCGGTGATCGCCGATCAGCAAATCGGCGTGCAAAACGACTTCATCCCCGGCGGGAGCTTCTCGAACATTCCGTCCTTTCCGCCCATCCCGATCCCATCAAACGGGATCATCAATCCCGCGCCGAATATCGCGCTGTTCGCGGTTCCATTCGACAACCGCCTACCTTATGTGATGAGCTACAATCTGACCGCGCAACGAGAGTTGACGCCGGGCTTGAGCCTGGAGGTCGGCTATGTCGGCAATCGCGGCGTGAAGCAACCCTATAACCAGCGCTTGGATGCCTCTGTGCCGGGCACGGGGGCGGCCGGCATCCCGATCAGCCAAAGGTTCGGGCGCACGGCGCAGACCTTCTTGCGCGCCTACGGGGTGAGTTCGGTCTATAACTCGATGCAAGCTTCGTTAGAGAAGCGTCTGTCAAGTGGGTTCTCCTTGACGGCGGCTTACACCTGGTCGCGCTCGATTGATTACACGAGCAACAACGGCTTGCTGTTCAATCCCATCGTCCTTCAGTTCAATCGCGGACCGTCAGACTTCGACCGCACGCATGCCCTCTCTCTCAGCCACTCGTATGAACTGCCGTTCGGATCGGGCAAGGCATATCTCAACGAGGGGCCGCTCGCGGTCGTCCTGGGCGGCTGGCAGATGAACGGGATTTTCACCGCTTACAGCGGACGCCCATTCAGCGTCACGGCGAGCGCAGCCACGCTCAATGGTGGTCCGGGAAACAATCAACGTCCCGACCAATTGCGCCAGCCAGCGACCACTGGGCAGGTCGGACCGGGCACCAGCTACTTTGATACGTCGGCCTTCGCCACGCCCGCACCGAATCGCTACGGCACTGCCGGTCGCAACACGCTGCGTGGGCCGAACCTGATCAACTATGACTTTTCG
>JACDEG010000710.1 GCA_013816505.1 Pyrinomonadaceae bacterium
ATCTGCTTCTCGTCACAGTCGGGCTGCCCGCTGAAATGCGATTTCTGTTTGACGGCGAAGCTCGGTCTGCTGCGTTCGCTAATGGCGGGTGAGATCGTTGAGCAGATCATCATCGCTTTGAATGATGCTTACGGCGTCGGCACGAAGACTCCGCGCGGGACGAACCTGGTCGCAATGGGCGCTGGCGAACCGTTCCTCGCGTTCGAGTCGCTGATGACGGCACTGCGCGTCATGGCCGAACCCGACGGTCTTCACATCGTGCCGAACCGCGTCACGGCTTCGACCGCCGGCGTCGTGCCGCGCATCCGGGAGTTGGCGACGATCTCTGATCGTCCACACCTCGCTGTCTCGCTTGCTGCGCCGACCAACGAGTTGCGCGATATGTTGATGCCGATCAACAAAAAGTGGCCGCTTCAGGAATTGCTCGCGGCGTGCAAAGTGTTTGAGTCGTCGCTGAAGCCGGGCGAGCGCTTCACATTTGAATACGTGATGCTCGACGGCGTGAATGACTCCGACGGCCACGCGCGGCAACTGGCGAACCTGCTGAACCGTCATCAACTGCGCGCGAAGGTGAATCTGATTCCCCACAACGCGGCTGACCCGCTACCCTACCGCCCGTCGCCGGAAGAGCGTGTGCAACAGTTCAAAGCGATTCTCGAATCAAAGGGCATCCACGTCTTTGTGCGTCGCCCGCGCGGTCGCGACATCTTCGCCGCGTGCGGCCAACTTGCCGCGCGCCGCACCCTAAACACAGCGGCGGACACTCCGGCGCAGCCAGTGCTCTATCAACTCGCCTGACGGACAAGTTTACTCTCACCGTGTAAAGTGACTACTTTCGAAAACACAAGGAATCAACCGAAGTGATGATGAAACTAACGACCTCGATCAGACGCGCAATCTTTTTGCTCGCCGCCTTGGCACCGATGGTGCATTTTCCGCTGGCCTTCACGATACCGCACCGTGCGTCGTCTGCTTCCGTGGCAGCGCAGCCGGACATCAGCGTTAACGGTTTTCTGTCATCCGACAAAGCGCAACGCGGGGCCACCGTGCAAGCCGCCGTGGTGATGGAGATTCCCGATGGCTACCACGTCAACTCGAGCAGGCCGCTTGGCAAGTTCGCGATCCCGACGACGGTGAAAGTCGAAGCGCCCGGCGGCGTTCGTGTCGGCCCCGTCACTTACCCGCGCGCCGTCGTTCGGAAGTTTAAGTTTTCAGGGGAGCGCCTGGCGGTCTATGAAGGCAATTCCGTGATGCGCTTCAACGTCACCGTCCCGGCCGGTTTACCATCCGGCGAGGCGCAATTGCGCGTCCGCGTCCGCTATCAGAGTTGCAACGACGAAGCCTGCTTTCCGCCGGTGACGCGCGACGTGACGATACCGCTCAACGTCGTCGGTGCGAACGAATCCGTGCGGCGCATCAACAATCAGTATTTCGGCGGTAGGCGGAGAGGATAAAGATTGGATGAGTGCGGTAGGGGAAGAATTTTTAACACAGAGGCACAGAGATGAAGACACAGAGAGCACAGAGAAGACATTCAACTTTCTGTGCTCTAGGGTGAAAATACTTCGTTGAAGCTTGCGTCAGTCCATCGCGACAGATGTTTGCTCTTGGAGTGTGACGCGATACCCCAACTGCTCTCGCCGATGTGTCAACCGCTTCGCTGTTGCCGCTGGATCGCGACGGTCGAAGTACTCACCTCCCAACTCCCGGTACTCCTCTTGGCGAACAATGAGATGGTAGGCAATCACCAGGATCGAATGCGCCACGGCAATGATGGCGCGCTTCTTTCCACGTCGCATCGCCAGACGATGATACTGTGCAGACAAAAACGTCTCCTTGGTATGTGCGGCAGCATGTGCCGCCTGTACCAACCCCTTGCGCAATGCTTGATTGCCTTTGCGCGTCCGACCAGTCAGCCGTTTGCCCGCGCTTTCATGGTTGCCCGGAGCCACCCCGGCCGATGCCGCCAAATGGTGCGCACTCGGAAACCGTTCCATATCCGTCCCGATTTCGCTCACGATCAGTTGCGCCGTCCGAGCGCCCCACGCCGGGAATCGTGTCGAGCAACGCGACGGCTTCATCGAAAGGGGTGCAGTACGCCGCCCCCTGTTCGTCAAAGCGCGCAATCGTCTCATCCAGACCGTCGATCTGGCACAGCAACTCAGTCAAGACAAACCGATGAGGTGGTTTCACACGCCCGTCCAAGGCGCGCGCCAACAGTTCGCGTTTGGTACGCATTCGCCCGCAACGCCAACTCTGCCATCACCTCCGGATCGGTGTCACCCGCGCCCAGCGCGTTGAGCATTGCTCGACCCGAGACACCCAACACATCCGTCGCCACGCTCGCCAGCTTGATGTTGGCTCCTTCCAACACCTTCTGCACGCGGTTGACCACAGTCGCCCGTTCGCGCACGAAGTTGCTGCGATGGCGCGGAAGCGCCCGCAACTCACGGACATTGACGGGCGGAATGAAACTCGGACGCAGCCGCCCGTGGTGCAACAACGAGAGCGATCCAGTGGGCATCACGCACATCAGTCTTGCGACCGGGTACGTTCTTGATGTGCCCGGCATTGACCAACCAGGTTTCAAAGTTGGCTTCCAGCATGTTGTAGACCGGCTTCCAGTAGACGCCGGTCGATTCCATCGCCACCTGCGTGCAGTGGGCGGCCTGAAGCCAGTCGCGCAACCGCAACAAATCAGCCGTCATCGTCGAGAAGGTACGGAGTTGCGGCTCGCCGTCGGCCCCAACCACAC
>JACDEG010000711.1 GCA_013816505.1 Pyrinomonadaceae bacterium
TGTATTTTCCTGCCTCCTGCTCCTGCCTCCCGCCGCCTATTCTTTATCAATCTACCAGCCGATTCTCCACCGCATAACGAATCAGTTCAGCGTTGCGCTTCATGTTCATCTTCTCCAACAAGCGCATACGGTATGTGCTGACGGTCTTCTCGCTCAAGTTCAACTCGGCGGCGATCTCTTTCGGCGTTCTGCCCGTCGCAATCATTCGTAGGATTTGATATTCGCGGTCGGACAATTTTTCGTGCGCCGATTTTCCGTCACTGTCGCCCAACTCAAACGCCAGCGATTCGGCGAGTGACGGACTGACGTACTTGCCGCCGCGATGCACTTTTCTGATCGCCACAATTAACTCTTTCGGCGCGCTCTGCTTCGTGATGTACCCTGAAGCACGTGCCTTCAGAGCGCGCACCGCGAACTGTTCTTCGGAGTGCATACTGAAAATTAATACTGGCAGATTCGGGCGTTCTCGCTTCAACTCGATCAATAAATCCAACCCGCTCCGGCCGGGCATCGTGATGTCCAAAACGACGACATCCCACTCCTGCTCGCGGACAAGTTTCAGAGTTTCATGCGCGTTCTGCGCTTCGCCCGCGACGATCATATCCGGCTGACCGGCGACCGTCTGCCGCAGACCCTGCCGCACAATCGCGTGGTCATCGGCGATTAGGATTCGCATCATCGCTTTACTCATCTCCACCTCGCGTGGATGGCTGCTGCGGTTTTAGCGAGCGGCACACGCACCGTGACGCGCGTGCCTTCGCCGTCCGCGCCAGTGATGTCAACCGTCCCGCCGACCATGCCCGCGCGCTCGCGCATTCCGAGAATGCCGAGCGCACGCGGGTCGGTCATTTCAGCTTCCGTGATGCCCCGACCGTTATCTCGAATCTCCAGCACGAGATTGTCCGCCTGCATGTCAAGCTCAAGCATCACGGCGGTCGCTTTAGCGTGACGCAGAACATTCGTCATACTCTCTTGAAGGATACGGAACACGGCGGTGGCGCAGGCGCGGTCTACCAGCGCGGCTTCTTCGAGTTCGGTGAGCAGCTCGCACTTGATTCCGGTGCGTTTATGAAAATCGGCGCATTGCCACTCTATCGCGGCTTTCAGCCCTAGTTCATCCAACACGCCCGGTCGCAGTTCGGCGGCAATCGTCCGCACGGTGTCCATCGTCCTGCTGACGAGTTTCGACATCTGCTCGACCTTCTCCGCGAGTTGATTGCGCGTCGCTACCTCGCGCGGCTTCGTCACTTTGTCTTCGAGCCAAGATAAATCCATCATCAGCGCGGTCAGCATCTGTCCTAAATCGTCGTGAATCTCGCGGGCGATGCGCGTCCGCTCAGCTTCACGTACCTGTTGAAGATGCGCGGACAGGGCGCGCAGGTTTCCCTCTATGCGACGGCGCTCGGCGACTTCCTCTTGCAAGGCTTCGTTCGTCTGCGCCAAATCCGCCGTGCGCTCCGCGACGCGCTGCTCAAGTTCATCGTGAGCTTTCAGCAATGCTTCTTCGGCGCGTTTGCGGTCGGTGATGTCAATCGTCGTTCCTTGAAAGCCGATTAGCTTGCCTTCCGCGTCTCGTATTGCCAAAGCGTGTTCCGCAATCCACAGTCGCCCGCCTTCACGATGATAAATCTCCGACTCGAAGCCCGTCACCGAGTTCTGTTCATCGACGAGTCTGATGAACTCATCGCGGCGTCCCTCCTGAACATAGAAACGGTGTTTGAGCGTCTCTTCATTTTCGGCTTCCGCGATCAACTCCTCCGGCGAGTCGTAGCCGAACATGCGTGCCAGCATTGGGTTCGCCGTCACGTAACGACCGGCGACGGTGGTTTGATAAATGCCCGTAATCGCACTCTCGAAGATGCGCCGATAATCCGTCTCGGCTTGCTTGAGCAAACTTTCCGCCCGGCGGCGCGCCGTATTGGAAAAACTGACGAACAAGGCGACGACGACGAACACGACGAGCGCCAGCAAGTCGCCGCCCACTTCATCGGGATTGCGAAACGACGGAAGCAGGATGTAGATGCAGGAGAGCACGGAAAGAACAGTGGCGAGCAGACCGGCGCGCATTCCGCCGTAGCGTGAACTGACGATCACAGCACTCATGAACAACAGGAAAATCGCCCGTTCCATCAACGTCTGCGCCGCCTCGGTTACAGCAAACGCCAACGCAACGGATAAGACCGCGACGCCGTACCGCAACAACATAGAACGAGCAGCTAATGTGATAATTCACCCTCTTCTTCGCCATCTGACAACACGCACTTTTCGATTGAATCCCAAATAGAGGTTCATTTATTCCCTACCACTCGACTTCAAAGGAGTCGCGCCACTAAATTGTGCGGGTCCTTTACCTTAACTGAAGATGGTTTAACGAGGCAGATTGTAGCTCAAAGCAATTCCTGCAAGACTACCGGCTTTTCTCTCCCTACTTCGCCTCAATCTTGCTCGACTTCATGTGAGGCGCTCTGTGCGCTTGACGTGCTCATAAACGGATGGAGCGAGAATACTGGCTATTTGCGAGTTCCTTGCCGCCTCCAAGTCAGATATGATAAAGATGCTGTGCTTCGCGGTTGCGAGGTATGAAACTTGGTAGCCTTCAACTGATGAATTAACGATTGCTTGACGCGCTTCGGGCGAAGATTGTGCCGCAATTTCGGCGGGCGCGTTGTCGAGATCGGTGACGAGAACCGAAACCAGATGATTCCCTTCTTTGAGGATAATGTGTCCGAAGCGTTTACCAT
>JACDEG010000712.1 GCA_013816505.1 Pyrinomonadaceae bacterium
CCGGGTCAACCAGTCCGGGAACATCGGACTTACTCGCCACCGGCCCCCAACGATAAGTCTTCCACTCGCTGGTGTGCTTCAGGTGCAGACCGAAGTCACGGTTCGGATGAGCTTTGGCGTAGGCCGCGATTTCGGGAAACCACGGGCACGGCACCATGATGGTCGCGCTCGTCATCAGCCCGTTCTCCAGCGCGTCAATCGTCGCCGCGTTCGCCGCGTGGCTCATCCCGACATCATCGCCGTTGACGATCAGCACACGGTCGCTCACCTTAAAACCCAGACGCTCCGCCAGCGTCGGTGTCGGTGCGGGCGAAGTCCCGGCGACAGGTAACGCCGGTTGCGTCAGCGGCTCGTTTCGTGACTGACCAACCGGCGAAGTCGCAAAAATAATCAATAACAATAAGGTGGAAGTTTTTCTCATCATAGCGTGGAGATTTTTCGCGAGAGCGAGATACCATTCGGGTTTCAGACGCGGCATTCTATTTCTTAAGCCGGGATTTTGCCAACTCTGTTTCCGCTTCGGCGCGCAGCTTATTCAACTTGCGCCGCCGGTATCACGGCTCGCGCTTGCGTTTGACTGGTCGCGCTACAGCCATGTTGAGATTGAACATCTGTGTCGTCGATAGACTCCCACGGATTCAGCCCTCCGAGTCAGGAGTGATATGATGACTTTACACAAGTGGGGGCGTGATAGCTGTCGTGCTCAAAACTCTTTCTGCCGTGCTCTTCGTCTGCGCCGTGACGTGCGGTTGCTCGGCGTCACGCACCACAGTTGACGCGACGAAGCTCAAAGCGGTCGAAGGCGTCTGGGCGACATTGCCAACTTACCCCGGCACGGTCGAGGTCGATAGTTCTCGATCATCGTATGAAGGCCGGGTGTGGGTCGAAAAGAACTACAAATCCGACGCGCCCTTCGATGATATAAAGCGTTTCTACACGGAAAAACTTACTCAATCCGGTTGGCAGTTCGTCGGCGAGCGTGAGTTGAAAGACCGGGGCCGCTTCAGGGGAGAACAACTCTTAGAGTTTCGTAAGGACGACTTTGAGCTCGACGTTCAGTACGCCGGCGGCAGGAAAGCCGATTTAGGATGGGATTACTCGATTGACATCACTTCACATTAGCCATGCGACGAACTAAGTTTTACCGCCTCACGTTCACACTCCTCGTCTCCACCGCGGCGCCCGCGCTCGGCGGGCACTTCACCTCGGCCGCAGACGAGGTGCGATACCGGATCGGCAAGGAGCGTCTGCCCGCCAACATCGCGGACATTTTACCCATCACCGACCGGCGGCCCCGGCTGCGGATCAGGGTCAGGCCGAAGGAAGAGCCGAAGGACGCCGACGCCTACTTCAACCGCGGCTTCGCTTACGCCGACTCCGGTGAGCACGAGAAAGCGATTGAGGCGTACCAGCAGGCCCTCGCTTTGAGGCCGGACTGGGCGACGGCGCACTACGACCTCGGATGGTCATACAGTCAGCTAGGTCGCTGGAAGGAAGCCATCGGGGCGTGCGAGCGAGCCATCCGCCTCCGACCCGCCCTGCCCGAAGCGCACTTTCTGCTCGGCCTGTCACTTGCGAAGACGGGGCGCCACCGGGAAGCGGTCGCGGCGTACAAAGAAGCCGTCCGCCATAACGAGTATTACGCCGAAGCGTTCAACAATCTGGGCAACGAGTATCTCCACTTGCAGCGGTACGAACAGGCGGCGAGCGCTTACAAGCAAGCCATCGATCTTGACCCGGATTTAGCCGACGCGATGAACGGCCTGGGCGAGATGTACCGCAAGCAGGAGCGGTACAGTGACGCGGTGGAGTTCTTTCAAGAAGCGATCAACATCAAACCCGACTACGCGCTGGCCTACCACAACCTCGGCGTGGCGCAGGCGCTGTTGGTGCAGTACAGAGAGGCGGTCGAATCACTGCGCGAGGCTATTCGCCTGGACCCGAAGGACGCGGCGGGGCGGTACAATCTGGCGGTGATCAGCCTCAGCCTCGGCGACCGGGAGACGGCGCTGGAGCAGTACCGTCTGCTGGCACCTGACGCGCCCGAGTTGGCGAAGAAACTTCACGCCCTACTCCACGAAAAGAAGCGGTAAATCTTGATCCGCGCCCTCACAATCGCCTTATTGATCATAGCAGTTTCGCCCCCAGCTTTGGGTCAGATACCCGGTGCGACGGCGCGGCGCCGGCGTTCGGTCGAGAGCGAAGTGAGAAAGCTGGATCGCGAGTGGGGCGAGGCCATCTTGCGGCGCGACGCGGCGAAACTCGACCGCCTCTTAGCCGATGACTACACGCGGACCGAACCGTCCGGCGAGACGATTGACAAAGCGCAGGAAATCGCCGAGACGAAAGCACCCGCTTTAGTTTCAGCCGTCGAGTTTTTAAGGACCGAAGACGTAGAGGTGAAGGTCTCCGGGGAGCAAGCGACGGTGACGGGGATCGTAGTTGTGAGCGTGCGCTTCGACGGGCAGGGCATCCGGGAGCGCTACGGATATACGCGCACGTTCGCCAAGCGTGATCGGCGGTGGCGAATAGTGGCCGCACGACTGACGAGGGCGGGCGCGGGGCGATGATTTACATAAATCGAGGGGGGAGTGACAAACGCTGACGATAAAAAGCTTGAAGTTTTAAGGCAGGCCGCTATGTACAGGACAAAAGCTGAATAACTCTTCTGAATGCAGCCTGTTGAGCGAAGCTTGTCAGATTGCATAAAATGCGTCGTAAGTGATCCAACCCATGCCGAA
>JACDEG010000250.1 GCA_013816505.1 Pyrinomonadaceae bacterium
GGTCAAGGCCTACGTCGCGATGAAGCGCAAGCTCTCGGTCGGCGACAAGATGGCCGGCCGTCACGGCAACAAGGGCGTGATCGCCAAGATCCTGCCGGAAGAGGACATGCCGTATCTGCCGGACGGGCGTCCGGTGGAGATTGTCCTGAACCCGCTCGGCGTGCCGTCGCGGATGAACGTCGGGCAGATTCTGGAGACGCACCTGGGGTGGGCGGCGCGCGTCCTCGGCGTGCATTTCGCGACGCCGGTGTTCGACGGTGCGACCGAGCCGGAGATCAAACAGAAACTTCAGGAAGCCAGCGACCGGCTGCGTGAACAGGGCCTGCCGCAGATCGTCAACGAGTCCGGCAAGACCGTGCTCTACGACGGGCTGACCGGCGATGCGTTCGAGCAGATGGTGACGGTCGGCTATATCTACATGTTGAAACTTTCGCACCTGGTGGACGACAAGATTCACGCTCGCTCAATCGGGCCGTACAGCCTGATTACGCAGCAACCGCTCGGCGGCAAGGCGCAGTTCGGCGGACAACGCTTCGGCGAGATGGAGGTGTGGGCGCTCGAAGCTTACGGCGCGGCGCACATTCTGCAAGAACTGCTGACCGCAAAGTCGGACGACGTGGCCGGTCGCTCGAAGATTTACGAAGCGATTGTGAAGGGCGAGGCCGACTTCAATCCGGGCGTGCCGGAATCATTCAACGTGCTCGTCCGCGAGTTGCAATCGCTCTGCCTCGATGTCGAGCTCATCGACAAGAATGCGGCGGCGAAGGCCGAAGAGATCGGCGCCGGAACCGGCAGGCCGGTGGTCGCAACGGTGAGCAGCATCGAAGGATAAAGAAGTCGCGAGCCTGGAGTCTGAAGTCTGGAGTCAACTAAAGACACGAGGCTCCTTCCCGACTCCCGACTCTTAAGACTTAAGACTCCAGACTTTCTTATCGGAGATAAATAAAAGTGTTTCGATTCCAGCAAGAAAAAACGCAACTCGCGCCTGATTTTGAAGCGATCCGCATTAGCTTGGCATCGCCGGACAAGATCAGGCAGTGGTCGCATGGCGAAGTTACCAAACCCGAAACCATTAATTACCGCACGTTCAAGCCGGAGCGTGACGGCCTGTTCTGCGCGCGCATCTTCGGCCCCGTCACCGACTGGGAGTGTCTGTGCGGCAAGTACAAACGGATGAAACACCGCGGCGTGATCTGCGATAAGTGCGGCGTCGAGGTGACACAGGCCAAGGTGCGCCGCGAGCGGCTCGGCCACATCGAACTAGCCTCGCCGTGCTCACACGTCTGGTTCTTCAAAGGTCTTCCCAGCCGCATCGGTCACTTGCTCGACATCCCGCTGCGTGAACTGGAGAAGGTGCTCTACTTCGAGTCGTACATCGTGATTGATCCGGGCGACGTGGCGGTGAAGGAGAAGGAACTCCTGACCGACGAGCGTTATCGCGAACTGACGCGCGACCACCCGGGCCAGTTCGTCGCGAAGATGGGCGCCGAGGCGATCAAGGAACTACTCTCGATGGTCAAGATCGACGAGTTGTCCGTCGAGATGCGCCAGAAGATGAAAGAGGAGACTTCGCAGCAGAAAAAGCTGAAGTACTCCAAGCGGCTCAAGGTCGTGACTTCGTTTCTGAAGTCGGGCAACCATCCGGAGTGGATGATCCTCGACGTGATTCCGGTCATCCCGCCGGAGTTGCGCCCGCTGGTGCCTTTGGATGGTGGCCGCTTCGCGACCTCGGACTTAAACGATCTGTATCGCCGCGTCATCAATCGCAACAACCGCCTGAAGAAGTTGATGGAACTTCGCGCGCCGGAAGTGATCGTGCGCAACGAGAAACGCATGCTTCAGGAAGCGGTTGACGCTTTGTTCGACAACGGACGGCGCGGACGAGTTTTACGCGGCGTCAATAATCGCCCGCTGAAGTCTCTGTCGGACACGCTGAAGGGCAAGCAGGGGCGCTTCCGCCAGAACCTCTTGGGCAAGCGCGTCGACTACTCAGGCCGTTCGGTGATCGTCGTCGGCCCGGAGTTGAAGCTGCATCAGTGCGGACTGCCGAAGAAGATGGCGCTCGAACTGTTCAAGCCGTTCATCTACAACCAGCTTGAGAAGCAGCAGTATGCCGCGACGATCAAGCAGGCGCGTGAGATGGTTGACCGTCAAGAGCCGGTCGTGTGGGACATCCTTGAAGAGGTGATTCGCGAGCATCCGGTGCTCCTGAACCGCGCGCCGACGCTGCATCGTCTCGGCATCCAGGCGTTCGAACCCGTCCTGGTCGAAGGCAAGGCGATCAAGATTCACCCCTTGGTGTGCACGGCGTTCAATGCGGATTTCGATGGCGACCAGATGGCTGTTCACATCCCGCTTTCGCCTGAAGCGCAGATTGAGGCGGCGGTGTTGATGCTGGCCTCCAACAACATCCTCAGTCCCGCGAACGGGCAGCCCATCGCTGTCCCCAGTCAGGACATCGTGCTCGGCTGTTACTACCTGACGAAGGACAAGCCGGGGGCGAAGGGCGAGGGCCGCGTCTTCGCTTCAACCGATGAGGTGCTGTTGGGGCTCGACGCGAAGGAAGTGACGACGCAGACGCCAATCAAGCTGCGTATTCGGGGCGACCTGATGGATTTGACGCAGGAGCACGACACACAGGACGTGATGCGCGGCACCGTGCAGGAAAACGTCCGCCGCGTCATCAATACGACTGTCGGCCGTGTCATCTTCAACGACCAGATTCCGCCGGGACTGCCGTTCTTCAACGGCACGCTGAAGAAGAAGGGCCTGCAATCACTCGTCAACTACTGCCACATCCGGCTCGGCCACGAGATGACCGTCAAGATGCTCGACGATTTGAAGAACCTCGGCTTCCTGTACGCGACAAAGGCGGGCATCTCCATCGGCATCGACGACCTCGTCACGCCCGATGCGAAGAAGACGCTCGTGGCGAAGGCCGAGATCGATGTCATCGAAGTTGATAAGCAGTACCGCGAAGGCGTGATCACAAACGGCGAGCGCTACAACAAGGTCATCGCGATCTGGTCAGAAGTGACCGACAAGGTCGCGAAAGAAATGTTCAAGGCAATGGACGCGCGCGAGAAGGCGTTGAATGAGCAGAACCCGATTCTGATCATGTCGGATTCGGGCGCGCGCGGAACCGCCCAGCAGATTCGTCAACTCGCCGGGATGCGCGGTTTGATGGCAAAGCCGTCGGGCGAAATCATCGAGACGCCGATCCGCTCCAACTTCCGCGAGGGGCTGAACGTCTTGCAATACTTCATCTCGACGCACGGCGCGCGCAAAGGTTTGGCGGACACGGCCTTAAAGACCGCTGATTCCGGCTATCTGACGCGCCGCTTAGTCGACGTGGCGCAGGATGTCATTATCAGCGAGCCGGACTGCGGCACGTTGAAGGGAATTTCGTCGAGCGCCATCATTGAGGGCGGCGAAGAAATCGAGTCGTTGCGTGACCGCATCGTTGGTCGCACGGCGCTCGACGACGTCATCGACCCGGTTGAAGGCACAGTGATCGTCGAGACAAATCAGGAGATCGATGAAGACATCGCGGCGGAGATTCAACGCTCCGGCGTGCAGCGCGTCCGCATTCGTTCGGTGCTGACGTGCGAATCGCGCAGGGGCGTCTGCATCAAGTGCTACGGGCGCAATCTCGCGACGGGCAGGCCGGTCGACATTGGCGAGGCGGTCGGCGTCATCGCCGCGCAAAGTATCGGCGAGCCGGGCACACAGCTCACGATGCGCACGTTCCACATCGGTGGTACGGCGCGTCTCGAAGAATCGTCGAAGCACGAAGCGCGCAGCGACGGCACGATCAAGTACGTCGAGTTGAATGTCGTCAAGAACCGGCGCGGCGAGATCATCGCGATGAACCGCAACGGCGCACTGACGATTCTTGACGAGCGCGGGCGCGAAGTGGCGCGCTTCCAGATCGTCTACGGCGCGCACATTCACGCCGAGGACGGCGCGCGCGTCAAACAGGACCAACTGCTGGCGACGTGGGACCCATTCACGTTCGCGATTCTGACCGAGGTCGCCGGCAAGGTGAAGTTCCAGGACCTGAAGGAAGGCGTCACGGTCGATGAAGAGGTGGATGAAGTCACCGGCCAGTCGCGCCTCGTCGTCAAGGATTCGCCTGACGAGAAGAAGCAACCGCGGCTCGAAATCCGCAATGGCGCGAACAAGGTGCTGAAGACGTACCAGATGCCGGTGCGCGCCAACCTGATGGTGACCGACGGCGACGAGGCGGAGCCGGGCGACATCATCGCCAAGATTCCACGCGAGACGACGAAGACCAAAGACATTACGGGTGGTCTGCCGCGCGTGGTGGAGTTGTTCGAGGCGCGTAAGCCGCGCGAGACGGCGATCATGTCGGAGATCGACGGCATCATCACGCTCGGCCCGATTGCGAAAGGTAAGCGCAAGCTGATCGTCGTCGGCGACGACGGCGAGGAGCGCGAGTACGACATCCCGCGCGGCACGCACATTAACGTGCAAGAGGGTGACCGCGTCCGCGCCGGCGAGGCGCTGATGGACGGGCCGCTCAACCCGCACGATATCCTGCGCGTGCTCGGTATGAACCGTCTGCAAGAGTACCTGACGAACGAGATTCAGGAAGTCTACCGATTGCAGGGCGTCAACATCAACGATAAGCATATCGAAGTAATCGTTCGTCAGATGCTTCGATGGGTGAAGATTCGCGAAGTCGGCGATACGGAATTCCTGCTCGACGAGCAGGTCGACCGCTTCCGCTTCGCGGACGAAAACGAGCGCGTCAGAGCAATCGACGGTGAGCCCTCGGCGGCCGACCCGTTGCTGCTCGGCATCACCAAAGCTTCGCTCTCAACCGAGTCGTTCATCTCCGCCGCGTCGTTCCAGGAGACGACGCGCGTGCTGACCGAAGCGGCAATCTCCGGGCGCATCGACTACCTGCGCGGCTTGAAGGAGAACGTCATTATGGGTCGGTTAATCCCGGCTGGAACGGGGATGGAGTTCTACCGCAACGTGAAGGTCGAGCGCGACCAGTCAGTTGACCAGGCCGCTGACCTTGATAATGGCGTCGACGACTTGCCGGAGGTCGCCGCAGTGGCGGAGGTACCGCCGCCACCCGTGCGCGTCAGTGTCGTGGCTATCGGCGACAGCGACGGCGACGTTGAAGAGGTTGAGGAAGACGACGAGGAGTAGAGCGCGGATGAGTTGGAAGGCTGTCAGTTCTATTGATGGCCTGTGGTAACAATCTGCTCCGTTAAAGTATTAGACCGGCGCAGGCATAAAAGCCTCGCCGGTCTAATTTTGTCTTGAAGGGTAATCTTTGCGAATCTTCTGAGCCAGCACCCACCTGACATCTTTGCCCCTACCTGCCTGGTGCCGATTTTAACGCGCGCAGCCTAAATCACGCTCGCTGATGATGCGCCACCCGTCGCCGCTGTGTCGGCACTTCAATTCGGATGTGACGGCATCGCGGGCGGTACTCTCTTCGACCTGATAAGTTTTGCGGAATTGGATCGTCGCCGTCCGCCCATCGGGCGAAAACGTGATCTGAGGGGCGTCGGTGCGGACGTCGATGGCCCCGGCGCGGGCGACGAGTCGCAGGCACCACGACGACACTGCCCGCTCGCGCCGCTCGTCGCCGAGCACCGTGCCACCCTCACCGTCGACGAAGGAAAGCATCTGGTCGATCCCCTCATGCGTCTCTTCGCCGGTCTCTTCGCCCGGCGGAACGGACATTAATACCACCTGCGAAAGCTTCGTCGTAAACAGCACGCGCCGGAAATCCTGGTTCTCGCGGGCAAGCTTCGGCACGTCTTCCACATAAGTTTCATTAACAATCGCCGTTCCTCTTAACCTTTATTTCCGGGCGTGGTCGCGTGGGTTACGGTATCTTTTTCGGTACGCCCTTCTTCGGTATCACTGAAATCGGTTGCGCCCGCCACATCGCGCGTGTCTGCATCGCCTTCCGCTTCGTTGCCACGCAGCATCTGCCGCATCGCGTCAGTTGAGTCGTCATAGATCGACGCGGCGCCAATCTCTTCGGCACTAAGACTGTCCTGTTGTGCGTCGGCGCTTGGCTTGTCCGCGTCTTGCTTGCTGCTGTTATTCATAAAAATCCTTTGCTGAAAGCTAAATCAAAGCATATGAGATTGAACACTATGAAAATTAACAGGGATGGACAGGATGCACACGATGAGCAGAAAGGATGTGGGATGAGAGAGCGGCTGTCGACCAGGTGTTTCCCGATTCATCCTTCTGCCCTCATCCCTCATTCCTTATCTTGTCCATCTTTGTTCCGTTCCCTCATGGCTTGATTTAGATGTAGAGTCACGGGCTTGGTTTCGCCAGCGAAGAAACAGGTCGCCGACTTGCTCGCTAATGTACCGTCGTGAGCGTCAAGAACTCGACTCCACTGCCGGCTGCTTAGCCGATGAAGCCTGCGCCTTCTCTCTAAAAACTCGCAACACTTCCTGCTTATCTTGTTCGGTCAGGCTGGCGAGGCCTTCCGTCACGCTGAATTTCTGGTTGATCCACTTGCCCACTTTTGCCGCATCATACCCAAGCGCGAGCGCGCTGTGAAGGATATCGGAGTCGAGGTCGGTGGCGCCCGTTGCTGTTGCCGTTGCTATTGTCGTCGTTGCCGCAGCAGCCGGTTGCGAGGCTTGCCGGACATCCTTGTCTAGCACCGGCACTCGCGCCCCCTTTTCAGCTTCCTCACGGCTCGCGATGCCACGCTTAACCTCGAAACCCAGCAACGCCAGCGCGCGACCAACGCAGCCCGTCTCACAATTTTCCACGTAGCTGGTTTTATTAACGTAACTTTCGCTACGCACCTCGAAAGCGTGTCCGGTGGCGGCGGGCTGCGCGTCGTCGGGCGCGCGAAACACCTCGGCACGCATCAGGACGAATCCGCTCTCCGAGTCGTGCTCCACAATCTGTGTCAGAATGCGGCCTTGTGGAAAGCGTTCGTAAAACTTTTCGACCCGCTCGGCGACGGGGATATAACCGTCGAACCGGTCGTTCTTCGACTGTGTGTGTTGTGCCATCAATATGCTCCTGATCTTCTGCTCGGCGCTTGTGACGCCCCGCGTGGTCAATAGTTTCACATCCGGACCCGGCAGTCTTGCTAGAGATTTCGTGTGACGCCGATGAATGTTTCTGGCTCTTCCAAGATTTGTACCTGAAGAGGAGTCTTGTTTCAACCAACGGGGTGACATCCCGTACAGCATCGGAGGAGCAGAGCCTGACCGTCGCAGGACGATGACAACCGTCCTGCATTGACACAAAATTGAAAAAGGTCGGATATATATTGCTCCGAATTTGACCGGCAACTGCTGAAGAGCAAGCGAAAGTTAACAAACATTTGAGTTGAACAAAGCTTGGTGTTGGGAGCTATTCTACTTAAAGTAGATAAACATAAGGCACAAAAAGGGAGAGGCTAATGAGTCAAGAGTGTGATGTTTCAGTTGTAATCTGCACTTACAACCGGTGTGAATTGTTACCGACGGCAATTAAAAGCGCACTGGCCCAGGCGAACGAGGGCGTGAATTACGAAGTAATTGTGGTTGACAATAATTCGACCGACCGCACGCGCCAGGTAATCGAAGAGCTTATGCCACAAAGACAGGGGTGGTTACGCTACGTATTCGAGGGCGAGCAGGGGCTTTCGCACGCGCGCAACACCGGAATCGCGCAGGCTAAAGCCCCCGTCATCGCCTTTACTGACGACGATGTGACCGTCGCGCGGGACTGGGTACGACAAATCAAGAAGTCTCTCGATAAACACTCGGAGGTGGACTACATCGGCGGCAAGGTGATACCCCAATGGCCGACCACGCCGCCGTCGTGGCTGACGTCTGACCACTGGTCGCCGCTCGCGCTGACGGATCACGGGAACAAGCCTTTCTACATCAATCTGAAAACGCCGAGATGGATGGTCGGCGCAAACCTGGCCGTTCGTCGCATCGCATTCAAGCAGGTCGGCTTTTTCGCGCCGGAGGTGCAGCGAGTCAAAGACAACATCGGATCATCGGAGGATGCCGACTTTCAGGTCCGACTGTGGAAAACCGGTCGCCAAGGGATGTATGTGCCGGAGATGACCGTCGAAGCCCGGGTGCAATCCGAACGGCTGACAAAGGCTTATCATCGGCAATGGTATATCGGCAACGGGAAGTATTCGGCGATGATGGGTGTCGAAGAGATGCTGAACAAGGACGGCGAGATTGTTGATAAAGCGCCCGATTACACTACCCTCTTTGGAACCCCCGCCTTTCTTTACCGCGCATTGCTGGTTGCAGCAAAAAATTGGGCGACCGTCGCGGTCCGCGGGCCTGAGAGTTTGTCTTTTCGGCACGAAGCTCGCGTACGATATTTGTTGGGCTATATAAATAAACGTTTTCAGGAGAGCTCCGATAAACGCGGTACCTATCTGGGTGAGTTGGTGTCCTTCACCAAGGCTATGTTGGACAAGAAACTCTCTCGCTGATCCTTAAATCGGGCGGGCGGTGGAGGTAGGAACCGCGATTGAGGGATCGCTGTGCCCGCGATTGTAAGATCGGTTTGATTGAGACAAGATTACTTAATACATATCGTCGAACATCGCTCTGGCCGCCGCTTAAAGTTTGATTTTGGTCGACATGTAATAGACATTATCTGGATTAAGCTGAACTAACCAAATCAACCAAATCAAGAGTTTCTTGTGGTTTACGACAAGTGATTCTCAGGTTGTGCAAACTGCACGCTATTTCCATC
>JACDEG010000251.1 GCA_013816505.1 Pyrinomonadaceae bacterium
CTGATTGACAAAACTGACATCCAAAGAGCCAGCACGGTGCGTTCAACCGAGGGCTTGATGATCCACTGTTTCGGAAAGCTGACTTTTGCTTTCTATCTGTTAGCTTTCAACCCCTGATTCACATACAAGTATGATTACGAAGGAACTGCAAGCGACACTGACCATCGCCGTCAACGAGTCGATCCGGCGACGGCACGAATACGTTACGCTGGAACATTTGTTGTTCGCGTTGCTCTACGACCGCACCGCGAGCAACGTCATCCGCCAGTGCGGCGGCAACATCGAAATCATGAGCCGCGAGCTATCAAAGTTCTTCACCGAACACATAGCACAGCTCGATGAAGATCAAGTGGACGAGGTGCCGGAACAGACCGATATGTTCCAGCGCGTCCTACAGTATGCGCTGCTGCAAGCCGAGGGCAGCGGGCAGAAAGAGATTAACGGCGGCAACATCCTCGCCGCGCTTTTTCATGCGGAACGCTCGCACGCCGTCTACCTACTGAAGACGCAAGGCATCACGCGACTCGACGTGCTGAACTACATCGCGCACGGGATTTCAAAAGTACCGGGCGACGAAGCCGTAATGGACACAGGGGGTAGCCAGGATGAGGAGCCGGACGGCGACGTTACACAGACGGCGCGTGACCCGTTGCAGGCGTACACCGTCAACCTCAACGAACGCGCCCGCGACGGGCAGATCGACCCGCTGATCGGGCGCACCCCGGAGGTCGAGCGCACGATTCAGGTGCTTTGCCGACGCCGCAAAAATAATCCGATCTACGTCGGCGAGCCGGGCGTCGGAAAGACAGCGATTGCCGAAGGATTGGCGCTCAAGATTCATCTCGGCGAAGTGCCCGAAGTGCTCGGCAAGGCGCAGGTCTACGCGCTCGACATGGGCGCGGTGCTGGCCGGGACGAAGTACCGCGGCGAGTTCGAGCAACGCTTCAAGGCGATCATCGCGGCGCTTCAGAAACTGCCCGACGCGATTCTGTTCATCGACGAGATTCATACCATCGTCGGCGCGGGTGCGGTCAGCGGCGGCTCGATGGACGCCTCGAACATCATCAAGCCGGCGCTCGCTTCGGGGCGTCTGCGCTGCATCGGCTCGACCACTTACGCCGAGTACAAGAGCGCGTTCGAGCGTGACCGTGCATTGGCGCGGCGCTTTCAGAAGATCGAAGTCGGTGAGCCGAGCGTCGCCGAAACGGTTGAAATCCTTAACGGACTGAAGGGCTATTACGAAGCGCACCACGGCATCGTCTACACCGTCGAGGCGCTGAAACTCGCAGCGGAGCTGGCGGCCAAATATATGCACGACCGCTTTCTGCCGGACAAGGCGATTGACGTGATGGACGAGGCCGGAGCCGCGTTGAAGCTGTTGCCGAAAGAGGCGCGCCCGACGGCCGTCGGAATTGAAGAAGTCGAGCGGGTCGTGGCGCGGATGGCGAAGATTCCGCCGAAGACGGTCGCGAGTTCCGAGAAGGATCGACTGCGTAATCTGGACGGCGAATTGCGAGCGGTCATCTTCGGACAGGATCAAGCGATTTCGCAAGTGGTGCGCGCGATCAAGCTGGCGCGCTCCGGACTCGGCCACCCGGAAAAGCCGGTCGGGTCATTCCTGTTCTCCGGGCCGACGGGTGTCGGCAAAACCGAGTTGGCGAAGCAACTCGCGGTCTCGCTCGGCGTCGAGTTCATCCGCTTCGATATGAGCGAGTACGCCGAGGCGCACACCGTCTCGCGTTTGATCGGTGCG
This sequence comes from Pyrinomonadaceae bacterium, assembly GCA_013816505.1. GTDB lineage: Bacteria > Acidobacteriota > Blastocatellia > Pyrinomonadales > Pyrinomonadaceae > JACDEG01. The sequence continues at coordinate 1,754 of JACDEG010000251.1, forward strand.
CCCCCCGGCTATGTCGGCTTCGACCAGGGCGGACTGCTTACCGACGCGATTACACGCACGCCGTACGCGGTGCTGGTGCTCGACGAGATCGAAAAGGCGCACCCGAATCTTTTCAACATCCTGTTGCAAGTAATGGATCACGCGACGCTGACCGACAACAACGGCAAGAAGGCCGACTTCCGCAACGTGATTCTAATTATGACGACGAACGCCGGCGCGCAGGCGCTCAGCGAGGGCGGCATCGGCTTCCAGAGCAGCACTGGCAAAGGCAAAGGGCGCGGCGCGATTGAGCGCACCTTCAGCCCTGAGTTCCGCAACCGGCTCGATGCGTGGATCGCCTTCGAGTCGCTCAGCTTAGAGACAATCGAGCGCGTCGTCGGCAAGTTCATTGGCGAGTTGAACGCCCAACTCACCGAAAAGCAAGTAACGGTGCGGCTCACGCCGGAAGCGGAGAAGTGGCTCGCCAGAAACGGCTTCGACCGTCTCTACGGCGCGCGACCGATGAGCCGGCTGATTCAGACGAAGATCAAGGAACCACTCGCCGAGGTGCTGCTGTTCGGAGAAACAATCGCCGGCGGTGAAGTGCTGGTTGACGAGCAGGACGGCGAGTTGGTGCTGGTCTATCCCGACCACGTGAACGACGAGCTTACTTCTCAAACCGCACTCGCGTGACAAGATGAATGAGAGTGGGTGTGCGCGCCGCGTCATAACACAGCGACACGGAGGATTCACAGAAGGCATGGAGAAATTGAATTCCTGTTCGGCGACCCCTGTGTTTTTCTGTTTCGTCCGCAGTCAACTTTTGTAGCAACAAGGAGCACACGGCAAGCTTTCAGAACATGGCACTGCTCAGTTTCCCAGACCCTCGACGCGCTTCGCCCGAAGGCATCGTCGCGATTGGCGGCAGGCCGACAACGGCGAATCTTCTTAGCGCATACAGGCAGGGAATCTTTCCGTGGCCGATTGAAGGGTGGCCGTTGCCGTGGTTCTGTCCTCCTGAGCGAGCGGTGCTTGAGTTCAAAGATTTGCACATCCCGCGCCGCCTCGCGAGATTTCGCAAGCGCGAGTCGTTCACCTTCACTATCGATCAAAATTTCAGCGGAGTGATTCGGGGTTGTGCCGATGCCACGCGTCCGAACGAAGACGGCACATGGATCACTGTGGAAATGATTCGGGCGTACATCGAGATGCACCGCGACGGCCACGCGCACAGCGTCGAGGCCTGGGAGAACGGCGAATTGGTGGGCGGGATGTACGGCGTCGACGCGGGTGGAGCGTTCGCGGGTGAAAGCATGTTCTTCACGCGACCGAATGCTTCCAAGTTGGCGCTGCTTCACCTGATTGAACACCTCGCGGCGCGGGGACTGGACTGGCTCGACATTCAAGTGATGACGCCGCACATCGGCACACTCGGCGCGCGGGTCATCAGCCGCGACGCCTTCCTCGATAAACTCGAAGAGACACTCCGGCGCAAGCTCAGGCTTTTCGATTAGCGTGAACGAACGCCCGCGCGGTAGAAGCTTCACGTGGTGATGCTGACATTCGCTTGATCAATGCTTGTGAATCAGCGTCCGCCGCTCGCCGCCAAACTTCACCTCAATCTTCCCCGACCGCACGTCCATCACCTCGCCGAAACCGAACTTGGAGTGGTCGATCACGTCGCCAACAGTGAATGTTTCGCCCGGTGAATAACTCCGCGCCGGACGCACTATGCGAGCAGTCGCCGACCCGACGGGGGATGCCGGCTGACGCTTCGCGGCGTCGGATTTCTTTGCCTCGGCGCGCTGGCCCCGGTGGAGGTGTGTGCTCCGGCACGTCTTGCAAGTGACACGCTCGATGTTCCCGCCGGAATCGAGAGCCTCGATTTGATGATTGCGTTCATCTTTGCACCGCCCACAGCGTGAAACCACGTCGTCACCCAAACGAACTCGCTGCACTCTTCCGCTTGTATTAATCATGATGATTCCTAACCTTGTTGAGAAGACCCTTGGATAAAAATGAAAGTTGATATAAATCGTCGCCGGATTTAGATGCACTAAGACGAACGACGATAGCTTCGATCTCGCCGAAAACAGTTTTCAGTTTTTAGTTTTTGTGCTGAAAACCGAAAACTCAAAACTGAATACTGGTTGCTTTGGCCTTTCTACTTATTCTGGTGTGCTGTTCATATGGGTGCTCCAGAACATGGGGGCGGAGGGCGAAAGCGTCCGCTCCACGGCAAGCGCCACGAAGCCCATTGTGAAGCGGGCGTTGACTTCGAGCAACGGGTGAAGGCCGCCGGCGTGTTCGAGGGCATCGATGCCGGCTGGCCCAAAATATCCTTCACGCCACAGACGTTCGCCGACCCAGGTCGCCATGCCGTATAACTCGGCGCGACGATGTGGCTCGATGGTGCGGCCCAACACATAGCCGATCCCGGTGCCGGCCCTGTTGGTCTGCAAATCGCTGATGCCGTGCAGGGCGATTTTTCCGCCGCGCCCGACTTCCAAAACGACGCCGTACTCTCTGATGACATCAAGCCACGGCTGAAAGACAAGCGTTTCGCCGCGCGCGAACCGGCGCTCGCACCACTTTGCCGATGGCCCCGCGAGGCGCGGGCCGCGTCCCAGTACCCGTTCGCGCGCCGCGAATCCGTGCGAACTCTTAATCACCCATTTGTCATTTGCGCCGGGGCACGCGGCGGCGACTGTGTGTTTTAGTCCGTCAAAATCTGAGGCCGTCGCCGCTCCGTCGAGGGCGATGCCCGCTTCGACTTCGAGGGCGTGGCTCCACAGTTTAGAGTTGACGCGCCCGACAACATCAAGCGGCACGGGATCGACGATTGCGCCGAGCCTTTCGCCGAGCGCCAATGCCGAGGCTGTCCATCCCCACGGTGTGAAAACGCGCCCCGTGTGAACCTCTTCAGTGTCGAGGTCGACGAGGGTGACGCCTCGCTCGCTCGCCCGCGCAACAACGTCACTCGGCCAGGGGCGCTCCATCAACAGAGCGTCGCCCGACGTCATTAGCCAGAGCAGGTGTGCGGTCAGTTGCCAATTGATTTTGTCGAACGAACGAGGACGGCGATACCGGCCTTCCGGAGCGGCAAGCTCCGATTCACAATCGGCGTTCATGTACCATAGCCGGGAAATCGTCGGTGAGTCTGAGTGGTTCAAATGGTTAGGGGAAGTCGTGTTTCAAGAGAGGGGCGGCCAAACGTAGATGCATTCCGTGTCGTGACTGTACTTTTCCGCACAACGAAACGCGTCGTCAAAACTTATACTACAACACCGGCTTGATGAATGCGGTGTCGGGGACGTCGTCGGACGGATGATATCATCAACCACGTGCGTCTGTTCGGGACGTGATCGGCCTAGAATCGTGACCGGAGATTCTGGTCAGAAAGTTTAATCGGAGCAGGCTGAAGCGAAGTTCTCAGAACCGCGTTGCTGAGATCAGATTTTTGGCCGGCGGCGGTAAATCCTGATTCCTTTTTTTGCATCTAAAAAACTCCAAAATTAAAGAAGGGAGAATCTATGAGACAAGGACAATCTTTATTTGAGCGGAATCGGTTACGTTTCAAAACATTTATTTCCACAGCATTTATTGCCGCCACTCTGCTCGTCTCTGCCTGCAAAGGTAACGACTCGCCGACGTCACTTAACACCGTGTCGGCAAGCCCGACGCCTGTTGTCAGCGGCGCAAGTTCAGCAGCGGCGGTCGGCGTTCAGAACTCTTACGCGACGGTGGTCGACCGCGTCGCGCCGGCGGTGGTTACGATCCGGGCCGAAAAGCGGGTCCGCGCGCCGCAGCAACATCCGTTTTTAGACGACCCGATGCTGCGCGAATTCTTCGGTGATCGCCTGCCGCGCGGCGGCCAGCAGACGCCGCCGCGCGAGCGACGACAGAGCGGACTGGGGTCGGGCGTCATCGTCACCGCCGACGGCTACATCATGACCAACCATCACGTCATCGATGGCGCGCAAGACATCACCGTAGAACTAACCGACCGGCGCACCTACAAGGCGAAAGTTGTCGGCTCTGACCCGCCGAGCGATATCGCGGTGCTGAAGATCGACGCCAGCAGCTTGCCGGTGCTCACCCTCGGCAATTCCGACCAGGTGCGCGTCGGCGATGTGGCGCTGGCGGTGGGCAACCCGCTCGGCCTCGGGCAGACGGTGACTTCGGGAATCATCAGCGCGAAAAGCCGCTCGACCGGCATCAGCGACGGTAGCTTCGAGGATTTTCTGCAAACCGACGCGCCGATTAACCAAGGCAATTCGGGCGGCGCGCTCGTCAACACCAACGGTGAATTGATCGGCATCAATTCGCAAATCTTGTCGCCATCGGGAGGCAATATCGGTATCGGCTTCGCGGTGCCCTCGAACATGGCGCGCAACGTGATGGATCAGTTGGTCAAGACCGGCAAGGTGCGGCGCGGACAACTCGGCATCCTCGTGCGACCGGTGACCGCCGACCTTGCACAAAGCCTCGGCATGAAGGAAGCGCGCGGCGTGGTCGTCAGCGACGTGCAACCCAACAGCGCGGCAGAGCGAGCCGGCATCAAGACCTACGACGTCATCACCCAGCTTAACGGCGCCCCGGTCAACGACAGCAACATGCTGCGCAATCAGGTGGCGGGAAACGCGCCCGGCACCGAAGTTACGCTGACGGTCAACCGCGACAACCGCGAACAATCGATTCGCGTCACCCTCGGTGAACTTCAGCCGCAGACGAGCGCCGCGAACGACACCAGCGGAGACGGCGCGCGGGGCAACAACAGCGGCGACACCAAGCTTGGAATCGGCGTCGAACCGCTCACACCGGAACTTGCCTCACGTCTTAACCTCCGCGCCGGCACGCAGGGCGTGGTCGTCAGCGAAATCGATTCGGCGGGTCCGGCGGCAGAGGCCGGTATTGAGCGCGGCGACGTGATCTAGCAAATCAACCGTCAGCCGGTGCGCTCGGTCGAAGAGTTGCGGGCGGCGATTCAACGCTCTGGTGATCGGCCGATTCTGATACTCATCAACCGCCGTGGGCAGTCGGTTCTGCTGACTGTGCGATTGAGTTAAGGAATGTTCAGTCGCACCGGCGGTGGAAAACCGATTCCGTCAGGTAGAGATGAAGCGGGTGTCGGACACTTAACGTGTTCAACGCCCGCTTTATCATTTTCCAGAATGCTGCGCAGGAAAATGTAAGGTCAGTGGAGAAGTCACTGTCCCCATCGGCGACCGCCGATCTCATCAACGTCAAACGCATAAACCGTTCGTTATCGCGTGGTGTTGTGGTGTGACTTCGTGTTGATGCTTCGCCCGCTCTCACAGAGACACAGAGGATACACAAAAAGCACAGAGAGAAAGTTTTTCGGCAGTGGGTCAGTTTGAGAATTAGGGCCGCATCAATACTGGCTTAGAATTTCAAACTGACCCACTACTAGTTTTTCCATGCGCCATTCGAGTTTCGGGGTCGAACTTGCAGCGGGAGACCGTCGACGTTTGGGAGGCTTTGACAGCAATCATCAACTCACTTCTGATTAGCAGCGGGTGTAATATGTGGGCGGCCTCGCGCGAAGGGGGCATCAATCACCTTTAGGACTTAAGGGGTTTCGGAGAGAGTCAGGATGGGGATCAGCGAAATTATCGGGGATGCGGCGCTGTGTGGAAGCGGTGCAAAGATCGCCGCCTACCGCGCCCTTCGCCCGATACCGTGCGCGGGGTGCGCCGCCGTCATCAACACCGGCACACACTTTACGCGCCATCGCCTGAGCGAAGGCGGGGTGCGTATCTCGCCGCGTTGCGCGGAGTGCGTGCCGTTCACGCTCATCCCCGTCGAGCCTCCGGCAAGATCAACGCTGATGCAGACTCTATTGACGCCCCAACCGCTATCCGCGCACGCTCCCGAAAAAGGTACGCGCGAAGAGTTGGCAAAGGCCGTCGAGCGGCGTCTCGGCCCCGCGCTCGCTCGCTCAAGTAAAGGATGAAGGATTTCTAAGGGATGAAGGATGAAGGATGAGGGATGAATTAAGAATTAACAATTAAGAATTTAGATAGCAGAATTTAGTACACAGCACACAGCAGGTAACAAGACCCCATCCAACTTCTGTGTTCTGTATTCTGTGTTCTGTATTCCTGGACTCATCCTTCATCCTTCATCCCTCCGCCCTCACCCCTTCCGTCGTCCGATGATTCTCGAAAATAATTTTCGCGGGCTGTTAATAATCCCCGGCGGCGGGCGTTATTAATGTTGGAGACGAAAGTGAAGGAGGAGACAGTGCCAGCCACCGCGACCCACATCCGAGCGATCCCCAGCACCTGCCCGCCCGAAGAGCTAGCCATTCTTTTCCGCGAGCACCACGAACATATTTTCCGCGCCGCGTATCGCGTCACCGGCAGCACCGCCGACGCCGAGGACGTGCTGCAGACGGTCTTTCTCCGGCTCGTCAAACGCCGTGGACTAATTGATCTTGAGGCAAGTACACGATCTTATTTGACGCGCGCTGCCGTCAACGCGGCGCTCGATTTACTGCGCGCGCGTGGCCGTGCGAATGCCGTTTCGTTGGAAGATGTCGAGGCGGTGCTCGCCGAAACGCGCGACCGCGGACCGGCGGCACAGCACGAAGAGCGCGAGATGCGGCGGGTCGTGCAGCGGGCGGTCGCGCGCCTCGGCGAAACCGCCGCGGAGATGTTCGTCCTACGCTACTTCGAGGGATTCGACAACCGCGAAATCGCGCGGATGCTCAACACTTCGCAGATGGTCGTCGCGGTCACACTGCACCGCTCACGCCGACGGATGCGAAAAGAGATTGGGGAATTTTTGGAGAAACATCATGAAGCGCACTAATTATAAAGATACCGAGTACAAAAACACCGCCGCCATCTTTGAGCGTGCCGCCGCCGAAATCCGCGACGAAGAAATCGATCCTTCGGTGATCGCCGCCGCCGCCGGACGTGTCTGGGCGCGGATCGACGCTGCCGCCACCGAACAGCAATCGCCGGGCGTGAAATTGAGC
>JACDEG010000252.1 GCA_013816505.1 Pyrinomonadaceae bacterium
GGTCATCGGCGTCGGAGCATTGCTGATTGGTCTGGCGCTACTGCTGGCTGCGATCAATCAATGGCGACTGAGCAACTTCGGGGAGTTGGTCTATAGCTATACGATGCGCTGGGTGATCCCCGGCGCGACGCTCACAGCGCTGGGATTTCAAACCATTCTGTCGAGTTTCTTCGTTAGTATCCTGGGGATGCGCCGGCGATGACGAAACATTCGCTTTTCAACAATACAGAGTTTGATCACTACGCCGCAGACTATGATGATGCTCTCGCTCAAGGAATCTCCATCTCCGGAGAGGACAAAAACTACTTCGCGCGCGAACGCCTCGCATGGCTGGCAGGGTGTCTAAGAAGGTTGCAAGAGCAGCCTCAATCCGCGATGGACTTCGGTTGCGGCACCGGGTCCGCCGCGCCGTTTTTGCTCGATCTGCTTGGACTCAAGACACTCTGTGGCGTTGAGGTCTCGGTGAAGTCGGTGGAGGTAGCGAAAAGCACTTACGGTTCTGAGAGAGTGCGATTCATGCCGCTCAATCAATATGAGCCGAGCGAACAAATGGATTTAGTGTTCTGCAATGGTGTGTTTCACCACATCCCAGTCGATCAACGGGCTGATGCGGTCAAATACGTTTACCGTTCGCTACGGCCTGGCGGGCTGTTCGCGCTTTGGGAAAATAACCCTTGGAATCCAGGCACGCGCTACGTTATGCGCCGTATTGCATTTGATCGCGATGCGATTACTCTGAAGGCTTCGGAATCGCGACGCTTACTGCAATCCGGCGGCTTTGAAATTCTGCGAACGGATTTCCTATTTATCTTCCCTAGGATGCTTCGTTGGTTTCGAGGCATCGAACCGCTCATCTCGCGGTTGCCGTTCGGCGCGCAGTATCAGATCTTTTGTCGCAAACCGTAATATCAAACTATTAAAAGCGGAAACAAAAAATTTGAGACTCCAGCTTAACCGCTATTCGCTTGAAATCTCTGTTACTTCAGCAGGCGGAAGGTAAGTGAATTAGATGCATCCGGCTCATGCGCATTATAATTTCGGATTAGTCGTCCCTAAAGTCGAAGTACCGAACTCCAAGCCTGATTGGATCATGCTGGCGCAGGTCGCGCTGTGCGTCGTGCCAGCCATGGGGATCGTCATGTTAGGTAGTCCTTCAGTGGGCGCCAAGTGGTTCTACACCGTGATGCTGTTGCTGCTTGCCTGGTTCTTGTTAAGAAGGGATCGGCTAAGATTCGTCAGTTTGATTTTAAGCTTGGTTCCCGCTTTGATGATGCTGCGGGCGTTTTCCTTTTATAACTCAGTGTCTATCCTGATGGGAACTGGGATTATTTTATGGTTTTTTGCGTCCCCGAAGGAATTCTCTCAAGCATGGAAAGATTTTAGATGGAGGAGTTTGTTGATCCTCGGCGGACTCTACTGGCTGTTGTCTTACCTCTGGACGGGGTATTACGCTTCTAATCTGCGTGTTCTGGAATTGATATTCAGTGCTGCCTGCGTCTATCTCCTCGCTAAACACCGGGAGTATCTGGCGACGGCATTGATCGGTCTGAGCATTTCAGTATTCTCGGTTGGGATTGCATTTATGCCGCGCAGCGGCGCAGATCGTTGGGGACATGAGGCCATAGATGGATACATCCTCGGAAATCCGATCACATTTGGCATCCCGTTGGCTTTAATTTTCCTTCTCTCTATCGCTGACAATGGCAAGTGGCTGCTTCTCGAAAACCGTCGCTCTTGGCGTCTCGCGCTTTGTCTAATATCGGGCGCTTTTCTGGTGCTCTCAACTTCACGCGGAAGCTGGGCTATCGTCATTGTGAATGTGATAGTTCTATTGTTGATTGGAAAACGGCAGAGAGGGATGCTGCTTGCTTCAATAGCGTTCTTAGCGGTTATTACTTTGGCGCTGCTGGCAACACAAAGAGGAGAATTTTTAACTGATTTTTATGACAAGACGTTTTCGCCTGACCGTAATTTGGCGCAAAGGTCTAGTGGGCGTTCCGACCAATGGCAAATCTTTCCGCAGGTCTTTAAGGATTCGCCGATCTGGGGATTCGGGCCCGGTTCCGGGAGTTCTGTTTATGGTAAGTACTCTATTCTGGAAGAGAATGAGGTTAGTTTAAAGGGTGATGTGGCGTGGCATTCTTTGTACCTGCAAGTGGGGGTTGAGACAGGAATAATCGGACTCATCGGATTAACCTTTCTCTTCGCATCTCTACTCTTTCGCGGATTCACCCATTGGCGCATACATGATAGCAGCGCTCCGTTGATCGGGATCATCGGCTTCATGGTGATCGGGTTATCTGTTTCCGCTCTGGATGCTGTTTCTGGCATCTTTTTGGGCGTCGGTTTCCTGAGCGCGAAAAGTGTCGTGGCGCGTCGTTTCAAATGGGAACTTGGCGGTGAACACAATAATCCCCGCCTTTTATTGAGAAACAGAGCATCCACCGCCAAGCCCGCGATGAGGAGCAGGTCTGCTGGGTTGTAACATAACCGCCGCGATAAGTTTTTCATGAGGCCATTTCAGCATGCAGCGTAGCGGTCTCGATCTACAGCTCTTATCGAAGAGCAAGCTGATGGACTATTTGCGTCAGCTCGAAATAATTGATGCCGACATGTTAGGAGAGCCGTGGGGGCAAGCCCAGTGGCTGTTGGACCTACCTGGCAAGTGGGGGCTTTCCTGGATTCTGCTACGCGAAACCCAACCGATTGGATTTCTGATTGCTTCACGAAAAGAGCGCGCGCTTCATATTCACCGTTTGGCAGTGGCGGCGAAGGAACGTAGTAAAGGTTGGGGCGGGGTTTTGATGGCTATCGCAGCACGGCGGGCGTTGGAGCAGGGATGCCAAAACATCACTTTGAAAGTGCATCATGCTAATACCGGCGCGATTGCGTTTTACACACGTCTCGGATTCACAGCATCGGGGCGACAGCCGCACGATAGTTTGGAAATGATGGGACAGAGCCGAGTTATCATTAACCTCACACAAAGCTTCCGGCTTCCGACTGCACCGCAGCAAATCAAGTAATAAAGGACCAAACACATGCTTTCTTTATCCGACTGTCAGGTTATTGCCATTGCTCCACATATTGATGATGTAGAGCTTGGGGCCGGCGCGACGATTCATCATCTGACTAAAAGTAAAGGTAATAAAGTCTACTATGTTGGCTTGTCGCTCCCTCCTCTCGTCGATTCGAATACATTTCACGAAGAATTTAGGGAGAGTACGCAAATCCTGGGGCTGGACCCGGAGCGGATCATTTTGCGGAATTTCAATCCACGCAATTTATTCGACGCGCGGAGCGAGATATTGCAGTTGTTTTATGATCTGAACAAGGAACTGAAGCCCGATCTGGTGCTCATCCCTAATAGCCAGGATATTCATCAGTCACACGAAGTGGTTTTCGCAGAAGCTCGCCGGGCGTTCAAATACACCACAATTCTCGGTTACGAACTACCCTGGAATAGTTTGGACTTTTCCATGGATGTCTTCATTACCGTGGACCGGGAAGATGTTGAAGCGAAGGTCGCGGCGATCAATGCTTACCGAACGCAAAAGAATCGGATGTTCTTCGCCAACGACATTGTTGGGGATTTAGCGCGCGTGCGGGGTAAGCAAATCGGGCGTGAATATGCCGAGTGTTTCGAGTTAACGAGGCTCATCGTGTGATTGTCAGCATTCATCAGCCTCATTTTTTACCCTGGATCGGTTACTTCAATAAGGTGCTGCAAAGCGATGTGTTCGTGTGGTTGAACTATGTGCAGTACCGGAAGAACTATTTCCAAAATAGAACCAGGTTGAAGAATACCAACGAAGAACCGCTGTGGTTGACGCTGCCCGTGCATGCCAAGCACGATATGCTGATCGACCAAGTGGTCATCGCTGACTCGCGCTGGCGCATACGGGTCTGTAAGACTGTCGAGCAGTGTTACCGGAAAACGACACACTTTGCCGAGTGCTGGCCGGCTTTGTCCGCTGCTATCATGCAAGCGCCTGATAGTTTGGACGGGGCGAATTATCAAACTTTCCAGGCGGTATTGCAGTTGCTCGAAGGCAATCGTGTGCGAGTTATCCGCGCCGAGGAAATTCCTGTGACCTCCGACGATCCAACCGGACGACTCGTTGAAACGTGTCGTTTCTTAGGGGCGACCCGCTACATTGCCGGCAAGGGAGGGCATAACTACCTCCGTGTAGAAGAGTTTGAGAAAGCCGGTATCGCGGTTGACTGGCAACAGTTCGACCCCGCGAGAGTGGTCTATTCACAATTAGGCGAAAGGTTTGTCCCCGGACTTTCAGTGATCGACTGCATCTTCAACCTGGGTCCGGCAAAAGCAAGGGAAGTGATTCAAGGCGCATGGACACCATAGCGACGGTTAAGCCAAACGAATCGGCGCGCTTTAATAAAAAGCTCGGTGTGGTGACGCATGTACCCCATTGGACTGGTCCTGATGGAGCCGCCTGGGCATACGAACCTTACGTTCGTGAGATGAGGGTCTGGGCTGAGTTGTTCTCGCATGTGGAGATTTGCGCTCCGGTTGCCGAAGGCCCGATGCGGGGTAATCAAGCTCCTTATGATCGGGCTAATATTATATGGCGTCCGGTGTCATACTGCTGGTCGGTCAGCCGACGGTCCCAATTGAAACGGGCCTTCCAAATGCCCGGCCTGGTTCAAAGCGTCAACCGCATCATTCGGCGAAGCGATTTAGTTCATCTGCGAAGCCCCGGTCACCCAGGGTTGATTGGAAATTTATTGGTGCGATTAATGTATAGGCGCAGCATCACGAAATGGGCTGGCTTCTTCGGTCCTTACGAAGGCGAGCGTTTGCCTTCACGCATTGACCGCTGGCTGTTGATCCTCTCCGGCGCTCGTCATCCCGTTCTCATCTATGGGCCTTCTGAGCGGTCACATTTGTTAAGCTTCCTGCCGGCGCTAATGTCTACCGAGGAGCTTGCGCAATCTCGGCAACTGTCGTCGGGTCGGTGTCCCCCTCCTGTCTGGATGTTTCTTTCCGTCGGACGTTTGGAGCCAGAGAAAGGATTTGATTTGGCGATTCGGGGGCTGGGAGAATTGAGACGCTTACGGCCGGAACTGGACTGGAAATATACGCTGATTGGCGACGGTCCGGCGGCCGACGGGTTGCGCGAGCAAGCGATGCAAAGCGGCATTGCGGATCGCATGCTGTTCACTGGCGCTTTGCCCTTCAACGAAGTGCAAAAGCATTATGCGGAAGCACACGTGGCGATTATGCCGGGAATCGTCGAAGGCTGGCCTAAGATTATCGCTGAGGCCTGGGCGCATGGAGCCATTCCGGTGGCCGCCTCGGCTGGCATCGTGCCCTGGATACTGCAAGACAAAGATGTCGGAGTGCAATTCCAGCCCACTCCGGCGGGACTAGCCAAGGCATTAGCCGAGTTGCTGGATGATCCTGAGCGAATAAAAATCATGTCTGAGAAGTTAATGCCTCGCGCCGAAGAGCTTTCTCTGGAAAGCTTCAAGTCTCGCTTGGAACATGTTCTGATAGAACACTGTGGGATGGTTTAACTATGCTCGGTGCAATCCTGCAGTACCTGCCATCAACTATCAACGCGCCAACCCGATGACCACATTCAACAGCCGCATTAACGTGATGCACTTAACGGACACACTGGATGCCGGCGGCAGAGAGCGTGTGGCCGTTGACCTGGTGAATGTCCTGCCGCGCGAACAATACGTCACGCACTTGTGCACGACCCGGCGCGACGGCGCGCTCGCTGATCTCGTGGAAGAGGATGTCGGGCGGCTTTGTCTGGAGCGCAGCCAGCGGTTTGATGTAGGAGCGTTGCGGCAATTAACTGCTTATATCCGAAAGCATCAAGTTCGCATTCTTCATGCGCATGAAACCTCCGTGTTTTTATCGGCAGCGGCTTCACTGTTTCCCCCACATCCGGCGGTTGTATGGCACGATCACTTTGGCGGCCAGGAAGTGGGAGAGCGCTCAGCGTGGCTCTACCGGCTGGTCACTAATCGGGTCAGCGGAGTGATTACGGTCAACCAGACGTTGGCAGAATGGTCACGACAGCGACTGCGTGTCCCGGCTAATCGAGTTTGGTTTATCCCGAATTTTGTTCGTGAAGCGAAAGACGATGAAAGTTTACCCGACCTGCCGGGGAATAAAGGTCAAAGGATTGTCTGCGTCGCTAATTTTCGTCCGCAGAAAGACCATCTCACGCTGCTGAACGCGATGAGCATAGTGATCCGGCAGGAACCCGCGGCACATCTTCTACTGGTCGGTGCCGAGAGCGACAAGAACTACCTCAATCTGGTGCAGCAAGAGATTGCGCGACATCAGTTAAACGAGCATGTTTCCGTGCTCGGCCAGCGGCTGGATATATCGGCGATTCTGCGGGCGTGTGACATTGGTGTGTTGAGTTCAGCCTCGGAGGGGCTTCCGCTGGCGTTGCTCGAATACGGGATGGCTAGATTGTCGGCGGTGGCAACACGGGTTGGGCAATGCGCGGAAGTGTTGGATGAGGGCCGTGTGGGGATTCTCGTTGATCCGGCGGCGCCGGATCAACTCGCCGAAATGTTGCTTTCGTTGTTACGCTCGCCTGAGCGCCGCGCGAGCCTCGGAGAATTATTCCACCGCAGAGTCCAGGAAGTTTATAGCCCTGGCCCGGTCATTCAAAAAATCTGCCGAGTGTATGATGCGGTGATAAAGTCGAAGCAAGGAGAGTTGCCCGACGCTATTCATTCCGGGCAGCAACTCTTTTAATTGATGATGAAAGATCACACGCCTTGCGACCGTCCCCGCCTTGGCTTCGTCGGCCACATGGTGGGCCGCAATCCGGGTTATATCACTACGCAAGGACAAATCCTCGCCGACCTGTTCGAAGAGGCGGGCTATCCGGTCATCTCCTTTTCTCCTCTGCTCAATAAGTACCGGCGGCTGGCTGATATTGTCAGGACACTCATCCAGCAACGGCGTAACATTGATGTCTTGATCGTGGAGGTCTACGGCGGCCCAAGTTTTATTGCGGAGGACATTGCCAGTTGGCTCGGTCGCCGTTTCGGTCATCGCGTCGTGATGTGGCTGCACGGTGGAGCGATGCCGGAATTCATGGCTCGCTACCCACAATGGACGCGGCGCGTTTTAGGAAGAGCCGACGCGGTCGTGACGCCATCCGAATTCCTGGCGCGTGCCGTCGTCCCATATGGGTTTCAGGCTCACGTCATTCCGAATGTTGTTGATCTCTCCGCGTATCCGTTTCGTCATCGTCAGAGCGTCAGCCCGCGACTGTTTTGGATGCGCACCTTTCATCCGATCTGGAATCCTCTAATGGCCGTCCGTGTGCTCGCGCGCCTGCGGGCGACGATACCTGAGGCGAGCCTGGTGATGGCCGGACGAGATAAAGGATTTGAAGCAGAGGCGAGACAATTGGCCGAGCAGTCGGGGCTTAACGGAGCCGTCCGCTTCGCCGGTTTCCTCGGCTTAGCGGAAAAGCTGCACGAAGGTCATGCCGCCGACATCTTCATTAACACGAACCGCATCGACAACATGCCGGTGGCCATCGTGGAAGCGTGCGCGATGGGATTGCCGGTCGTGGCGACGGCCGTGGGCGGTGTTCCCGATTTATTGAAAGATGGCGAGACAGGTTTGCTGGTGCCGGATGAGGATGATGAAATGATGGTCGAGGCGATCAAACGCCTGCTCAACGACCCGGAATTAGCGGGCCGATTGTCAGCCAATGGAAGGCTTCTCGCCGAACGTTCGGCGTGGGAACAAGTTCGTCCGCAGTGGGAGCAGCTGGTTGCCGATCTGTTGGCGCGTCGATCAACGTGAAAGGATTGAGAGTTTCTGCATGTGTGGCATTTGTGGCATTGTTCATCGCGACCGAGCGTATCCAATGAGCGAATCCGTTTTGCTCAAGATGCGTGACTCGCTGACACATCGCGGGCCGGACGACGCCGGACAATATCTTGCGCCAGGGATTGCTCTGGGCACGCGCCGGCTCTCAATTCTTGATCTCTCGCAACGCGGCCACATGCCGATGAGCACGGAAGATGGCCGCTATTGGATCACCTACAATGGCGAGGTCTACAACTTCCAGGAGTTGCGCTCAGAGTTGGAATCTCGCGGGCATGCCTTTCGCTCACACACCGATACGGAGGTGGTCTTGCGCCTCTACGCGGAGCAGGGGCCGGCGATGCTTGATCGCCTCAACGGAATGTTTGCCTTCGCCATCTGGGACAGTCAGGAGCGGGTACTGTTTCTGGCCCGTGATCGCGTCGGAGTCAAGCCGCTCTACTATGCGTTCGAAGGGGATGCGCTCTACTTCGCTTCAGAAGAGAAAGCACTGTTCGCCGCCGGGTTGGCTCCCAAATTCGACACCACGACATGGGAAGAGTTGCTCTGCTTTCGTTACGTCGCCGGGGAACAAACGCCATTTGTCGACGTCAAGCGATTGTTGCCCGGCCACTATCTGCTCTGGAAAGATGGTGGCGTGCAAATCCGTCGCTGGTGGCATCTGGCGGAACGGGCAGCGGCTCAGCGGGAGAGTCTTCCTAAAAACCCTTTGCAGTGGTTCGAAGAGATATTCAATAGCGCCGTGGATTTGCGACGCATCAGCGATGTGCCGGTGGGCGTACTTTTAAGCGGCGGCCTGGACTCAAGCAGCGTCGCGACATCGCTCGCGTCTCAAGCTGGCTCCGGAGTATCCAGTTTCACGGTGCGCTTTAC
>JACDEG010000253.1:0-3002 GCA_013816505.1 Pyrinomonadaceae bacterium
CGGAAAAAGAGTTCGAGAGGAATCTATTCAGGAGCGGTGAGTTGAATCGTGCGGCGTAGGCGCTATCCGTTTGACGATTCAGCCGGACGCCCGCCGAAGAGATTTCTGAGCGACGCCACCATCCGGCGCAGACGGCGCACCACCTTCGGTAGAATCCAAGCGAGGACGAAAAGGAAAATCAAAATGACGACGAGCATCACCACCGGATGCAGCACCGTGAGGATGCTTGCGCCGATCACGAAGACGTCTTCAACCACTGAGAGCGTCCAGTTACTAAATGGTTCGGGACTGGTGTTGGCGGCGGCGCGGACGGTTGCCTTGGTGCCGTGCGTCGAGAGCGCCAGCGTCCCGCCGACGAGCAGCGCAACGATTTGAATTGACGGTGAGAGATCGGTGGTCGCGGCGAGCGCCAGCACCGCGCCCGCCGGAACGCGGATGAACGTATGCACCGCGTCCCATATTGAATCGACGTAAGGGACTTTGTCAGCGACGAACTCGACCGCGTAGAGGGCAAGCGCGATGCCAATGATCCACCAGTTGTCGAGCGCGTCGAGGCCGCCCGGCAGACGCCCGACCAACTGATAGTGCTGGAGCAAGCCGAGCACCGCGACCGTCGCATACAGGTTGACCCCGGAAGTCCACGCCGCGCCGAGACCGAGGCCGAGAATTTCTACGATGTTCATCGCCGCCTAACTAAGGGATGAAGGATGAAGGATGAGGGATGAAGTCAGAAAAAAGCACCCCGACGTATCTCCTGTTTCATATTCATCCCTCATCCCTTAAGAGTCCTTCATCCCTTTCTTCCTCTCCGCCGTGGCGGTCAGGCCGTTTGATACCGAATTTGTCGAGGCGGTATTGCAGCGTGCGGAATGTCAGGCCGAGCAGCTTGGCTGACTTGGTGATGTTGTAGTCGGTGCGCTCCATCGCCTGCATGATCAGATTGCGCTCGACATCCTCGAACATCACACCCTCCGGCGGAAGCTTGAACGCGCCTTCGGCAGCGGGGCGCGACTCCTGCCTGACTTCGAGCGGTAAGTCTTCGACCGCAATCAAATCGCTTTCGGCAAGGAGAATCGCGCGCTCAATCGCCGACTCGAGTTGCCGCACGTTGCCCGGCCAGGCGTAGTCGAGGATCACCTTCCGCGCCTCAGGCGTTAACCCACGCACCAGGCGCGAAGTGTTGCGCGTATGCTTCTTCAGGAAGAAGTTGATCAACACCGGGATGTCGTCGCGCCGCTCGCGCAGAGGTGGCACGTCAATCGAGAGCACGTTGATGCGGTAGTACAAATCATCGCGGAACCGTCCGTCGCCGACCATCGCACGCAAATCGCGGTTCGTCGCGGCGACCACGCGCACGTCGATCTTGAGCGGGCGCGTGCCGCCGACGCGCCGAATCTCACGCTCTTGCAGCGCACGCAGCAGCTTCGCCTGCATCCCGATGTCAAGCTCGCCGATCTCGTCGAGAAAGAGCGAGCCACGGTCGGCGACTTCGAAGAGGCCTTTCTTCTCGGCGTGCGCGCCGGTGAACGATCCCTTCTCGTGGCCGAACAGTTCCGACTCAAGAAGATTTTCGTTAATCGCGGCGCAGTTGACGGCCTGAAACATTTCGGCGGCGCGCGGCGACTGGTTGTGGATGGCGCGGGCGATCAACTCTTTACCCGTTCCCGACTCGCCGCGCACCAATACCGTCGAGCTTGAGCGCGCGACTTTAAGAATCATCTTCTTGACCGCTTCCATCTCCGGCGAGGCCGAAATGATTTCGGTATCGAGCGCGTCGAGGCGGGCGAGCGCGCGCCTGATAGTTTCGAGCAGCGCGTCACGCTCATAAGGCTTTTCGAGGTACTCGAACGCGCCGCGCCGCAGAGCCTCTTTGGCCGAATCTATTGAGCCGTGCGCGGTCAGCAGGATGACGATGATCGACGAGTCGTAGGCCAGCAGTCGCTGTAGCAACTCGACGCCGTCCATGCCGGTCATCTTAAAATCGGTGAGCGCCAGATCGAAGCGCCGCTCCTTCGCGATTCTCAGCGCCGCCTCGCCTGACGAAGCGGGGGTCACGTCGTACCCCTCGCCCGACAAAATCATTTCCAGAATGTCGCGCTGCGACTTTTCGTCGTCAACCACGAGGATGCTCTTGCGTGCCATTATTCAAACCTCAGATGTTAGATGTTGGGTGTCAGATGCTGGTCTTCGCTTCACTGACATCTGACATCTGACCTCCAAAATCTCCCCCGGAGAGGAGTTCGACTGTGAATGTTGTGCCTTCGCCCGGCGTGCTGCGGACGGAGATGGTGCCACCGTGATCTTCGATTGCTTTTCTGACGATGGCGAGGCCGAGTCCGGTGCCTGTGTCCTTGGTCGAGAAGAAAGGTTCGAAAATCTGATTGATGTTTTCCGGGGGGATGCCGCGCCCGGTGTCGGTGACTTCAATGCGCGCGCATCCATCTCCGTTTGAGAGCCGGATGGTTAATTTGCCGCCGCCGCCACCAATCGCCTGCATGCCGTTGATAATAAGGTTTGTGAAGACGGAACGTAAAGACTCGGCGTCGCCGCGCACCGCCGGAATGTCGTCGCGCTGTTCGACGCGCGTCTCGATGCCGTTCTCGGCGGCCTGTACTTCGACCATACTGAGCGCGTCGGTGACCGCCGCCCGGAGATCAATCGGGCGCAGGTTGAGTGTGGCCGGGCGCGTGTACTTGAGAAACTCGGTGATGCGCGTGTTAATGCGCGCGACCTCTTTTTTGAGTTGGTCGGTGAGGCGCCCGAACAACTGGCGCTTCTGCACGTCTTCAGGCGCGAGCGTCGAGCGCATGTGGTCGAGCGTCAGGTTAATGTAGTTCAGCGGGTTGCGAATCTCGTGCGCGATGCCGGCGGCCATCTCGCCGACCGCGGCGAGGCGCTGCTGCAGTCGCGCATTCTGCTCAAATCGCCGGATGTCGGTGATGTCCTGGAACGTATAGAGATAGCCGCGCGATCCGTCGGGCAACGGCAGGGCCGCGACACTC
>JACDEG010000253.1:3012-8711 GCA_013816505.1 Pyrinomonadaceae bacterium
CTCGGCCTGGTTGAGCCGCGCTTCGAGTTCGCGCGTACGGCTGAGGCGCGTGATCATCTCGCTGAAGTTGGCGGCGAGCAATCCCATCTCGTCGCGGCGGCTGGCCGCCGGCACGCGGAAGTTGAAGTCGCCCTCCGCGACACGCTGCGCCGCTTTGGACAGGTCTTTGATCGGTTGTGTAAAGCGCCACAGCAACAGCGCGGCAATCAATGTCGCGACGAGCAGCACGACGAGCGTGGGCAGCAGTGAGCGCATCACACGCGAGGCGGCTCGGGTTGCGGGAGGCTTGGCCGACCCCAACACGATGACGATGTAATTTGTCTTCCTTTCATTTTCCTTGTTGACAACGATGATCGGGAAGAGAAAAGCGCGCGGCTCACCGGTGCGCGGCGGGGAAGGGGCCGGGGGGGATGGCAGCAGTGCCTTGATGTTACCGTCCAACTGCCCGGCGTTAACCAGTTTCGGGAGGGGTACGCGAGAGATGCTGACCTTTGAAATATTCGGGGACTGTGCGGCGCCGTTTGTTACCGCTCGCGGTCGGTATTCCGGGTTGAGGCTGTCGTCGACCTCACCCTTTTCATCAACTACCAGAATGTTGATGACGCGCCCCGCCTCCCTTTCAAGCAGCGGAACCTTTGATTGCTGTTGTAAGTCTGCCAAGTACTCCGTCGACGCCAGACTCTGCACGGCCAGCGCAAACCCGGCGGAGAGCGCCTGCTCCTGCTCAGCAAGGACTTGGGCGAAACGTTCCTCGGCGCGGAGGTTGAGGTAGTACTGCACACCGAGCGTCGCGACCAGCAGTACCGCCAACAGCACCAGCGATCGCGCGCGAAAACTGTAGAATAGACTGAGGAAATTCATGCGCTTTGAGCGTTTAAATTACAAGATGAAGGCAACGGATTGAGATGCCAGCTCGACTCGCCCCGAATGCCGTGGTCGCGCCAGGAATTAATTGTTGCCGCGAGCGACAAGCGGATGTTATAGTCCCAGTAGTCTCTAGCGCAAATCACGCGCAACCCCTCCGGAGACTAACATTGGGAACTCTTCCTGTCTCACCGTTATGGCGTTTGAAAGTTGACGACTGTCCACGAGTTGGACTAAATAAAACTATCGATGCAGCACGCTCGCAAAAACTCGAGTCCTTGCTCTCATCTCGACGTCAACAGCGTCGCGCATTTCGGGGCGCGAACGAAACAGTGTCCGACAACATCAGATAAATTACCACGCGGTTGATGGCGATTTACTAGCAGTGAATCGCGTCCGCCGCCTCGGCTTGATACTCCAAAGCGAGGTTTATTTAATGACCCACACGTCACGCCCCCCACTTCATGTTTTTGCGCTTGCCGCGCTCATCTTCAGTCTCCTCATCGCACCCCACGCGGACGCCACCGTCCTCAAGAAAAAAACAACAACAAAAGTTGCCGCTAAGAGTTCGCGCCAGGAGCCGAAGTCGCGTTCCGCGAAATCGCGTGAGAAGAGCGCGGCGAAGGCCAAGCCCTCCGCGAGAGAATCGCGTGGGCGACGCAACGAGCGCGCGTCGAAAAGCGACCAGCGGTCGAAGCGTGATGAGCGGCGCGCGTCGGCACGTCGTGGCGACGATGACCGGAAGAGCGGACGTAAGCTTTCTCGCCGTGAGCGGTTGGCGGAGTCTCGACGCGAGGCCGAGCGGCGGCGGCGTGAAGAGGCCGCACGTCGTGCCGAGTTAGCACGACTCGCTGCGATTGCCCGGGCGATTGCGATTGCTCGCCAGCGGGCCGCCGATCAGGCGCTCCGCGACGAAACGGCCGCTAACGTTCTGCGCGATGACCCGACCGGCGAAGACCTGGAGGTCCGCCGCGTCGCCGTCGAAGCACTCGGCGATCATGCCGGTTCCGTGGTCGTGATGGACCCGAAGAGCGGTCGCGTCTACAGCGTGGTCAATCAGGAGTGGTCGCTGCGCCGCGGCAACGTGCCGTGCTCGACGATCAAATTGGTGACCGGTCTGGCCGGCCTTGCCGAGACGGTGATTGATCCGGTTCAAACCGTCAATATCTCGGACGGCAGCTATCGGCTCGACCTGACCGAGTCTCTCGCGTACTCGAACAATGCTTACTTTCAGAAAGTCGGCGGCTACGTCGGGTTCGAACGGATGATGAATTACGCGCGCCAGCTCGGTCTGGGCGAAAAGACGGGCATCAACCACCCGAACGAATCGCCGGGCCGCTTGCCGATGTTCAAATTCGGATACGCCGTCAACCATATGTCGTCGCACGGTACCGACATCGAAGTGACGACGATCCAACTGGCGAACATGGCTTCGTCGATTGCCAACGGCGGAACGCTTTTGGTACCGCACCTGCCGCGCACGCCGGGAGAAAGCACGCAGTTCAAGACCGAAGTGCGCCGCCGCGTGAACGTGCCGGATGAGCATCTCAAACGTCTGCTCCCCGGCATGATCGGCGCGGTCACGTACGGCACCGGGCGGCTCGCCAACGATCCGACTCAGACCATCGCCGGGAAGACCGGCACATGCACCGGGCAAGGTTCGAAAGTCGGCCTCTTCACTTCATTCGCACCGGTGCATGACCCGCGCCTCGCAGTGGCGGTCATCCTCCGTGGTTCGGGCGAGCGTGGGCGCACCGCCTCCGCCGTCGCCGGTAAAGTTTACCGCGGTCTCAATCATCGCTTCGGTAATCGCAGCGGCGCGCCGCTGATCGCAAACGATGTGCTCACGCCGCGACCGAAGATTGATCCACGCCGGGCCGCGGTCATCAGCGACGAGGACGCGGAGGCAGACGCCGAAACGGCAGCCGGCATGAACGGAACAGTCGGCACCGGTAACGCATCAGAAGGTGCCGCCTCTGAGACGAACGTCAGAAGCACTCTGAAATCCGTTCCGGCGACACGTCCGACCGATGTTACGACGCGGCCTCCCAGCGCGGCGCCGATCTCTTCGACAGCGCCTCCGACCGCTCCTACTACATCACCGAAGCAGGACGACCAACGACCTCGTCGGGTGCTGACAACCAGTCCTTAGATAAGCTTAAAGTAGTTTAGCCGTCGGTTAGCGAAGCTCAGAGATCAAGGTCATCAAATACTCGATGACCTTGATCTCTGAGCTTCAGTTTTTGAACGCGATTGGTGCGCTTGACACTGTTCATCGGATTGATGCAGTATCTCCGCGTTAAGCTATTGTCACCCTGACTGAAACCCATTTAGGAAACGGCTTTCTTCGGTGAGCGCGTCAGCGGCGTGCGCCTTCAAGTGTCGACGGCAACTGTGCGCCGGACGGGCGCATCTGAAACAAACACACGGTGCCTGATTGGCCGTTCGTGCCCCCTAACTCATTAAACACCAACCTCGCAGAGGAACATCGTTTGGAGGATATGCGACCGATGAAAAAAGTGAACAGACTTTTAGCTTTGACCGCGTTGCTGGCGGTGTGTGCGCTCACTGCTGTGGCGCAGGATGCTCAGCCGGCCGCCGCCGCCGCTACTGCCGCTCCGGCGGATAAGCAGTGTAACGACTTATATGCGCGCTTTGTTGACAATCGGAAAAAGGATCAGAAGGTCGCATACGAGGCCGGTCGGGAGTACGTTGAGAAGTGCCCGAACGCCGAAGCGCAGTATGTGACTTACGTTAAGAAATTCGTCAACGAATATGGCAAGGCGTCGCGCAAATTCGACCTTGGTAAAGCCATCGACGAAAAGAAGTACGCCGATGCTTTCGCCCTCGCCAAGCAGATCGTGGCCGAAGAGCCGGAGGATGTGCGCACACACGTCAGCATTTCATATGCTGGACTGATGAACGCGACCGCGGGCGCAACCAGCAACCCAGCGCTCAACCCGGAAGCGATCAACTACACACGGCAGGCGATTCAACTGATCGAATCGGGCAAGACCGCTGAAGAGTGGAGGCCGTTTGCCAGCAAGGACGACGCGCTCGGCTGGCTCCATTACACGCTCGGCGTATTGACGCTGAAGGAAGCGCCCGCCGAGGCGACGACCCATTTCATCAAGAGCGCGCAGGCGCAGAGCGCGACGAAGACCGATCCGAGCACCTACTACTACATCGCTACCGGTTACCAGTTGGGCGACTACAAGAGAATGTCCGACGAGTACAAAGTAAAGTACGCGGACAAGGAAGAAACGCCGGAAAGCAAGGCCGCGTTTGAAACCGTCAACCAAGTGATGGATCGTATCGTCGACGCTTACGCCCGCGCCATCGCGTCGGCACGCGCCAGCAACAAGCCGGAAGCGCAAGCAAAGGTAACTGAGTGGATGAAGGAGTTAGCGGAGTTCTACAAGTTCCGCAACAACAACGCCGACGCGGGACTTGAACCGTTTATCAACGGCATCATGGCCAAGCCGCTTCCGTCTGGCCCGATCACCCCGGTGGTGCCGACGCCTACCGCGACGACGGAGACGACGACGACTGGCGGAACCACTTCCACGACCACGCCGACGACGGGTGGGGCCACTGCGACACCGACGACGGGTGCGACCACTGCGACACCGACGACTACGCCGACCACGGGCGGGACCACCGCGACGCCAGCGACGCAGCAGCCCGCAGCGACGCGGCCCTCGACGGCACAACCCTCGACAACGCGGCCCTCGACAGCGCAGCCTACCACTTCACCTGCGCCGACAACGGCGTCACCGAAACCTGCGCCGACGACGGCGTCGCCGAAACCTGCGCCGACGACGGCGTCGCCGAGTAGCGGTACTGGGCAGGGCGCGAAGCCGAAGCCGTAACGTCTGACTTGAAAACTCGCTCTCATAAACTCTTTTATTGAAGAGCGAACAGAGTTGATAAGCAGCGCCGGGCGCGCGTCGGACGAGCGACGATGTGCCCGGCGCTTGGTGTTAGAATCCGCGTTTATGATCGGGAAGGATAGTCCGCCTCTGCCAAGTCTCGACGCCCTGGAAACAACCCTCGCCTACACATTCACCGACCGCGCACTGCTTGAGCGTGCCCTCACCCACCGCTCGTGGGCGCACGAGCGAGTTAGCCCCGGCGAAGAAGAAAAGGCGCGGCGTCTGCATAACGAAGCGCTGGAGTTCGTCGGCGACTCAGTGCTTGGCCTGCTTGTCGCGGCCTCTCTCTTCAAAACTTATCCCGACGTGACCGAGGGTGAGTTGTCTCGAATGAAGCATCGACTGGTGAGCACGCAGGCGCTGGCCCGCGCCGCGCGGCGGCTCGGCGTCGGCGACTACCTGCGCTTCGGGCGCGGCGAGGAGAAGACCGGCGGGCGCCGCAAGCGCGCCCTGCTTGCCGACGCCGTCGAAGCGTTGCTCGCCGCGATCTACCTCGATGGCGGAATCGAAGCCGCGGACACCTTCGTTCAACATGCCCTCGGGCAGGAACTCATTGATGTTAACCCGGCGGCGGCTGCCGCCGCCGATTACAAAACGATGCTTCAGGAGCGCCTTCAGGCCGAGCGCCACACGACGCCGGAGTACAGTGTGGTTGAAACACACGGGCCGCCGCACAGCCGCATGTTCCACGTCGAAGTAAGGTGGGAAGGCGGGCAGGTGCATGGCCAGGGATGCACGATCAAGGCCGCCGAGATGGAGGCCGCTCAACGCGCGCTCGAACAGATAGACGATTTGCCGCGAGTAGAGACCGCCGACTGAAAGATCGAGTCAAGAACAAGCCGTCGCCGGACTCCTGATCGAAAGTCGACGGGCCTGTTCGAGCCTGAGCGAACCTTAATC
>JACDEG010000254.1:0-3862 GCA_013816505.1 Pyrinomonadaceae bacterium
TCGACAACTTCCATCTTTTCGAGCATTACCTCAACCGCTTTTTCGATATTTTCGGTCGGATCGCCTTTGCCGCCCGCGTTTGAATAGAAAGAAAGGGCTTCCTTCAGGCTCGTTCCGAGTCCGAGATAATCAACGACCAGACCGCCGGGCTTGTCTTTAAAAACGCGATTGACGCGGGCGATGGCCTGCATCAAGTTATGCCCGACCATCTTCTTGTCAACGTAGAGAGTATGAAGCGAAGGAGCGTCAAAGCCCGTTAGCCACATGTCACGAACGATGACGAGTTTGAGCGCGTCGTCTTCGTCCTTCATTCTGTCAGACAGCATCTTGCGCTCGGTTTTGGTCGTGTGGTGCTTCGCCATCTGCGCGCCGTCGGAACTGGCGGCGGTCATGATTACTTTGATCGTGCCTTTGGTTTTGTCCTCGTTGTGCCATTCGGGTTTTAGCTTAATGATCTCATCGTAAAGCTCGGCGGCGATGCGGCGGCTCATGGCGACGATCATCGCTTTCCCTTCAAAGACTTTCTGGCGCGCTTCAAAGTGCGTCACGATGTCTTTCGCCAGATTTTTGAGGCGTTGGGGATTGCCGACGATGGCTTCGACTTTCGCCCACTTCGCTCTGGCTCTCTGCTTTTCGGTGATCTCCTCGCTTTCCGCGATGTCTTCGTCTAGCTGCTTAATCAGCCGTCGCCCTTCTTCGTCGAGCCTCACTTTCGCCAGACGGCTTTCGTAGTAAATCTTGACGGTCGCGCCGTCCGTCACGGCGTCTTTGATGTCGTAGCGGTCAACGTAATTTCCGAAGACCTGCGGCGTGTTGATGTCCGTGCTTTCAATGGGCGTGCCGGTGAATCCGATGTAGGTGGCGTGCGGCAGAGCGTCACGCAGGTACTTGGCGAAGCCGTAAGCGATGCGCTGCCCGATGACTTCTTTGGTTTCCTTGTCAACTACGTCTCTGACTTCCGCCTCGAATCCGTATTGCGTGCGGTGTGCTTCGTCTGCGATGACGACGATGTTCGTTCTGTCCGACAATCTTTCGTATTCGGAGCTTCCGGCGTCGGGCATGAACTTTTGAATCGTTGTGAAAACGATCCCGCCGCTCGCCACCTTCAAAAGCTCTTTAAGATGTTCGCGGCTTTCAGCCTGCACAGGCTCCTGCCGCAGCAGTTGTTTTGAAGCGGCGAAGGTTCCGAACAACTGCTCGTCCAGATCGTTGCGGTCTGTGATGACGACGACGGTCGGATTGTTCAGGCTTAGGACAAGCTTGCCGGTGTAGAAGACCATCGAGAGCGACTTGCCGCTGCCCTGCGTGTGCCAGACGACGCCGCCCTTGCGACTCCCCGTTTCCGACGCGGCTTGCAGGGTGCTTTTCAGAGCCTCGTTGACGGCGTGGTATTGATGATAAGCGGCGAGTTTCTTTTCGGTCTCGATGGTGATGATGCCTGTCTTCGGGTCTTCCTTTTTGGACTTTTCAAAGACGATGAAGTTGCGAACCAGATCGAGCAGCGTGGAGCGGTTGAGCATCCCTTTGATGAGCGTTTCCAGTTGCGGCACGAAGCGGGAGGCTTCCTTTTTACCGTCAACGGTTTTCCAGGTCATAAACCGCGAAAAGTCCGCCGACAGACTCCCGGCTTTGCACTCCATGCCGTCGGAGATGACGCAGACGGCGTTGTACTTGAAGAGGCTCGGAATAATCGCTTTGTAAGTTTGGATTTGCTCGAAGGCTTTGCGGACGGTGGCTTGCTCGTCAGCCGCATTTTTTAGCTCGACGACGACGAGCGGCAGACCATTGACGAAAAGCAGGATGTCGGGTCGTTTGTTTTGATTGTTTTGGGTGACGGTGAATTGATTGACGACGAGAAATTCGTTGTTCTCGATGCGGTCGAAATCTACGAGCGCGACTTCGTGGCTGCGCTGGTAGCCGTCCTGCTGGTACGGGACTCTGATCTTCTCGACGAGGAAGCGGTGAAACTCTTCATTGTCGGTTATCAAGTCGGGCGAGTAGAGTTGAAGCGCGCGGCTGATCGCCTGTTCGCGCGCCGTTTCGGGAATGTCCGGGTTGATAACGGCGAGTTGTTTTCGCAGGCGTCCGGTTAAGACGACTTGCTCGAAGCTCTCACGTTCGGCGTGTTCCGCGCCGGGGGCAATCGCCAGACCATGAATGTACTGATAACCGAGCCGCTCAAGTTCTTCGATGGCGTAGAGTTCGATTTGATTTTCGGTGATGGGTTTCATTTGTAGTAAACCCGCCTCTTACAATCCGCTAACGCTTTCGTAACAGGAAATGTCGTCTATCTCACTGCCCAGAATAAAACTTTTCCCTCGATTGAAATTGAAATCATCGTTGAAATCTTTAATTAACTTGTCTTGCAGTTTTGCCTTTTCGCCGATGCTAAACACAAAGCCTTGATATGATTCAGCGCAATTTATCCATAACTTCGAACACAGTTCCAAATCGTTTGACTGCTGTTCTAATAGACATTTCTTAACGCGAAAAATCAATTCATCATCCTTTTCTAAATCAGGTAGAAACTCTCTTTTGAAGGTTTTGATCTTTGAATCATCCCAACGACTGAATTGTTCGCATTCGTGGAATGCCGTCCGGTGGCAGTATTCATAGTAGATAACAGACAACGCGACGGCATATGACCTGACTTTCAGTTCCTCTTCATCATTATTAAAAACAGTCAATCCGCCTATGTGAAGCATTTGCCAAGCTGAACTCGCCCAATTCAACGTAATGTGATTAGCCCAAACAGAGATGTAAAACCTAAAAATTGGTTCGACTTCGCTCCATTCTAAAATTTTTGTGGGTGCGTTCATCATCAATCAAAAATCAGGCGATAACCAATCCCAATTTTAGACTCAACTTTTCTTTGAAATCGCTCGGTATGTCGTCCCAATGCCTAACTAATAAATCCACTAACTGATGCCCGTTAATCAAACCAATTCGCGGAAAGCCAGTTTCGAGCGCGACCTCTTTGGCCTTTTCTTGAAAGTCACAGGTTGTGATGAACGCGCCTTGTCCATTGGCGGGAATGTTTTGGCGTAAGGCTTTGACGTCTTTGGCAGGGATTTTGGCTTGGAGTTTGTATCTTTTTGCCTGAACGAACAACTTTATTTTCGCAAGGTTTGACACGTCCAATTCGCCGATGGCATCAACTCCGCCGTCGCCGGGCTTGCCTGTGTGTTCCGCGCCTTCAAAGCCGAGAGCCGTGAGCAGGTGCGTGAGTAGGATTTCAAATTCTTTCGGGTCTAGTTCGAGAATCCGATTTAAGACTGTCGTGTAATAATCAAACTCGACATTCAAAACGCTTTCGTTGATTAAATCTTTCCTACCGATGGTTTCAAAAAAGTTTCGTTCGTGATTAACCTTGAAGACGGTCAGCGACGCACGAATCGTGCTTTGAAATGGCACGGAAAAGGCGTTTCGTTCAATCGGCTTGGCGTTCCATTTGATCCTTCGCCGTTGCGGATAAGGGCAGCCGTCTTTTCCCGTGAAGTAATAATAGGAATCAGGCATGACCGTGCCGTAATGAATAATCTCGGTATTGCTGCTCGGCGTGATGACGTAATCGCCCGCTTTTATTTCGAGTAGGAAGCGCGCGATTTGTCCGACTTGCTGACCGATGACGACGTTGCTTGTATCTTCGGAATGCTGCTCGCGGTAAATCGGATACAACTCATCACGGCTTTTGATGTTCGACAAATCAACGTCGTGCATCCAGCCGATGGCGGCATATCCGCCTTTGAGAAAATCTTCGGTGTATCTGCCGAACTCGGCACGCACAACATAAACTTCGGGCATAATTTTATTCGATAATTTCCAGTAATTTAGCGATGTCGTCTGGCGTGGGCAGTTGTCC
>JACDEG010000254.1:3872-8701 GCA_013816505.1 Pyrinomonadaceae bacterium
ACACGGTACTGCGCCACGCCGACGGGCGCGTTTGCCGTTCGCAGAGCGTATTCGACAATCGTCTTTGTTTTCGTGCGGCACAAAATCAAACCGATTGAAGGATTTTCTTCGGGCAGGCGCACGGTTTCATCAAGCGCGACGAGATAGAACTGCATCTTGCCGACGAACTCCGGCTCGAACTTGCCGATTTTTAGTTCGACGGCGACCAGCGAGCGCAGGACGCGATGGAAGAACAGCAGGTCTATAAAAAACTCTTCGCCGTCAACCTCCAGGCGGTACTGGCTGCCGACGAAGGCGAACATGCCGCCCATCTCGCGCAGGAACTTTTCGATTTTGCCGACGATGGCGCGCTCAAGCTCGCGCTCGCTGAACTCCGCGCCCAAGTCGAGAAAGTAAGGTAGGCCGCTGGCGAGGTGCTGCTTTGAGTAGTCCTTTTCCATCGGCCTCCTTCCGAACCGGGCTTGATACTTTCGCATCACCCGGCTCTCCAGTGATTCATGCCGCAGCGCGCTGTCTGGTCGGCTTTCCCTGATGGATCGCCGTATGACAGGCGCGGCAGACAACCAGCGTCTTGCGTCTGCGGGCAGACATGACCTGCTTCCACAGCGGCTTGGCTCTGCGCCCTTCCACTTGTAGATCGGCTAATTTGCGGACGTGGTGAACTTCACAGTTCACCTCTGAACCGCAGATTTCGCACTCGTCCGCCACCAACCGTTTAATCAGTTCGTTGCGTTCTACCCAGATCGAAGGGATGCGGTCGCGCAGCACTGCCTGTTTATCCTGCCGTAGCGGGATGCCACCGAACCGCGCCACCAACGCCGGCTTGCCGTCACGCTTCACTTGTAGTTCAAGGCACTTTCTTGGGCCGTCGGGTGTCTCCACTCGACCGGCGTACTTCCGATACATCTTTGCCACACTGGATTTATACTTGGCGGCCAACGTAGCGAGCAACGAAAGCTGCATCACCCAATGAAGTCTCCCGAACCAGTACACGTTCTCGGCCAGCAGGTAGTATTGGACGACGCCCCGGTATTCGGATTGGTAACGATTGATGGTCGTGAACGCATCATCTTTAATCCGCTCCGCCCGGTGCCTCGGCTTTCCCTCTTTCATGTACAGGGAGCATCTCTCTTCGACAACTCGTGCAGGAACTCGTAAGCCGATGCCGCCGTTAATCGAGCGCCGACCCCGCTGGTCGTGCTTGCTATCGGCGTGGCGGCAGACGATTTCATAGCCGAGGAAGCGCGCCGCCTCAGTCGTCGCGTGCGTAATCAAGGTCTTCTCCGGTGAGAGTTCCAGTTTGAGCTGGTCGCGCAAGAACTCGCCGAGTCTCTCCTTGATCTCTTCGGCTTCTGCATGGGTTCCCGCGAAGCCTAACAGGAAGTCGTCCGCGTACCGAAGATAACGCAACCGCCTGTAGTCGGGATCAATCGGGTCAACTGAAGGCAGCCGTTGATACTGCTTTTCCAGTGCGCGGGCTTCCTTCACTCGACCTTGCCGCAGGCAGTAATACTTAGCGTTAATCAGCTTCATGTACGTCGGATGATCTCGCCTCTTCGTGCCTCGCGTGTAGGCTGGAATGAGCGTCTGTTCGACAAAGCGATCCAATCTATCGAGGTAGATGTTGGAAAGGATCGGACTCACTATCGCCCCTTGTGGCGAACCACTCAGGGTGCGGTGATAGTTCCAACATTCCAAGTATCCAGCCTTCAGTAGATTCTCAATCAACCGCAGGAAACGGTGATCGTGGAGTTTCTCGCGCAGAATCGACAGCAAGACCTGATGATCTAAACGGTCGAAACAGCCCTTGATGTCTCCTTCGATGAACCACTTCGTTCCGCCCCATGTGTGCTTAATCGCGCTGAGGGCGCTATGGCAACCACGAGCCGGTCGGAAGCCGTGTGAATGGTCACTAAACTGTGGTTCGTAGTAAGCTGCGAGCAAGGAGCGGATAACTTCTTGCAGCAGCTTATCCGACCACGTGGGAATGCCAAGCGGACGTGTCTTCCCCTGACCTTTTGGAATATACGTCCGTCTGGCAGGCATCCAGCGATACCGCTCATGACGCAGGTCGTCAATGAGTTTCTCGATTTTCGCCAGTGCCATTCCATCCGCCGTTTCCGATGTCGTCCCGCGCGTCATCGCGCCCGCGTTCTGGTAAATGCGAGCATAGGCGCACAGGTAGAGTTGTGGGTTGAAGAGTTGCCGGTAGATGTCTTCCAGCGGCAGTCCGCGTCTGCCTCTCTCGCGGATGACAGTCAAAACTGTTTCGGCGTTTCGCATCTCGCGTACCTCTCGGCCTCGACTGTCGAATCACCTGTTCCCCTTCGCCTGCGCCGTCACCCTGCGGTGACGACCCGGTGGACGGCTTTCCCGTCCGCTGACTACTATGGGAACTCCGTCGCCCTAGGACTCGCGTCCCGTAGGCGATCCTGTGCTTCAGCGGTGCAGTACGTAAATAGCGTGACGTAGGTAGCCCATTCATCCCTTCGGGAACTCATTGTTCCCCATTCCGTTACCGCGGAAGTTGTAGCGTTAGCCCTTCGATTTATGGCTGCTACACGGTCTGGCGTCGCTGTTAGACGCTGTCGCGACGGGTCTACACTTTGACCAATCAGGATTAGGCTTCAGGCAGTTTAGCTTTTACCGTATCACGCGGGTCTCGCAGCGCGGCGTCTTCAGCGTCTTCTCGGCGACCGCCACTTTACCAACATGCTCTGTTCCCCTACGGCTTTCGCCTTCAGGTAAGTTGGTTGACCCAAGAACCTCCTTCCGGGTTCGTCCTGACTTGAATCAGGGATACTGCATCGTTAGCACAGCGCACGTCGAAAAGGTATTCGTCCCTGACGGCGAGTTTGGCTTCGTTGCGTAACTCTTCCGGCACGGCGCGGTCAAAGTTCGTCTGGCTGAGCAGGGTTTTCTCGTAGTCGCGGTTGTCAATTCGCAGGGCGAGGACATTTTTCGTCCAGCCGTATTTGCGCGTCATACGCAGGTAAAACTCGCGCTCCAAATCGTCTTTGCACTTGGAGAAAATCAGGATGTTGTGCGCCCAGCCGATTTCTCCAACCATCGGTTGGAGTTTTTCATTGTCTTTGTAGGTTTCGTAAAACTGGCGCATGTACCACAAATTTTGCGTGGAAAAACCTTGGATGCCGGGAAACTCCGCCCGCAAATCCTTTGATAGATTTTCGACGACGGCTTTGCCCCACGATGCGCCCGCCTGCCGTTCGACAATCGCTTTGCCGATGTCCCAATACAGCCCGACGAGTTCGCGGTTGACGGCTTTGAGCGCGGCGTATTGCGCTGCTCGCACGCGCTCTTTCACGTCGCCGAGCAACGCCGCGTAGTCGGTCTGTTCTAGTTCCGGCTTCTTCATTAACTGGCAATCGCCGTTTCCGCTTCGGCTGTGTCCACGCGCATCTCGCCGCTCATCAACTTCGGCAAGAGCGCATCGCGTAGCCGTGTGAGCGTGCGGATTTGATCGTTATTAAGTTTCATCTTTTGCAGCGAAGGTTCTATGTGCTTATTAAATCGTTTGATTACATCCGGTGGCGGTAACTTCATTTCATAAGTAGCGAGATTATCAACGTCTGCTCTCTGGCGTCCGCTAGACCCCACCATGCAGCCGATTGCAAAATTTCTAAAGTCGCTGTGCCTTGCGAGGATGTAACTAAAAAATGGGTGCAGTGGTTCTCTGGTTCTCATAACGATAAATTCCGTAGAACCCCAGCCGACCTCACCAGCCTTTAGAAAATCAACGTAAGCCGTCTTTCCGTTTTCCAGACAGGGCGTGATTCTCGCCAACAATGTGTCGCCATTGATGAACTTTGTGCCTGATGTAAATATACGATCATACCAATCGTGAGGATGATAAAGTTCGTTGCTCAGATTGCTCATCTCCAAATACGGAGCGACGGTTTCTTTGCTCAGGCTACGTCTGGGATTCAAATCTACCAAATCGGTAACAATGCCACTTTCCCAACTCTCTGCCGCTTCCTCGACGAACCACTGGCGGAACAGCGTTTCAGCCAACGCTTCTAAGGTTTCGTTTTGGCGGTGCAGCAAATCAATTTTATCGTCTAAGCTGCTGAGAACTTCCGCGATGGCTTGTTGTTCGGGTAGGGGTGGAAGTGTAATTTTCATCCGTCTTTGGTCAGAAAGGCTTACATAATCAGCCATATCAGTTTGACCTTTAACAGCATCAACTTGCGAATAAAATTCTTTCCCCTGCATCCAGTAAAATAAAAATCTTGGATGAATCCATTTCTTATTTAAGCTGCGCCAATAACAAAGCTGGGGTGAATAGACAAACCTTAGAGCGGACTCATCTACATAAGCGAATCTGCCGACAGTACCTTTTGACGTGAAAACTATGTCTCCAACTCGGCTTACCTTCTCGCCTACCTTTGAAATGTCTTCTACTGGAAAACAATCAGCATTCGCGAAATCAAAACCTTCATTGATATTCCCTGCTCTTGCGAACGGCAAGCCTGTATTACTGAGTTCAGAATTTTTTGCACGATAGCCGTCTCCAATTGCTAACGACTTTGAATCAAGCAAATCTGACACTTTATATTCTTTCCAATCAGTCATTGCTCGCCACCTTAAATCCACAGGTTAAGGAAACGTGGTTTTCTTAACACGTCAGCTTACATGTGTATACATACTCCGGTTTTCTTAACATGTGCGATTTCATATGAGTAACTTTTCTTGAATCTACAGCAAACCCAAATAATTCTTTACCTTCAAAAGCAAATCTGGAGACTCGTCAAACATCACAATCGAAAAATTGCAGCGATGGCACAGCAAAGCGCGAACCTGTCCTGTTC
>JACDEG010000255.1 GCA_013816505.1 Pyrinomonadaceae bacterium
AAAAAGCCGTCCGCCTCGCGGTGCGTGAACTGCGCGGCATCTTCGCCCTATCAATCATCTCATCAGATGAACCCGATACGATTGTCGCCGTGCGTCAAGGCCCGCCCGTCGTGATCGGTTTAGGCGATGGCGAGTATTTCGTCGCCTCCGACATTCCACCGATCCTGCAACACACGCGCGACATCTTCTTTCTCGGCGACGGCGAGCTTGCCATTCTCACGAAAGATGCGGTGCGCGTGACGGACTTTGACGGCAACTCCGTTGAACCTGAACGCCAGAGGATCACGTGGGACCCGATCATGGCGGAGAAAGGCGGCTTCAAGCATTTCATGCTGAAGGAGATTTACGAGCAGCCGCGCACCGTCCGCGACACCGTCCAGGGGCGCATCTCGCTCGACACGGGGCGCGTCTACCTCGACGAGATGAATATCACGCCGGCGGAGTTCAAGAAATTCGACCGCGTGATGATCGCCGCCTGCGGCACCTCGTGGCATGCCGGGCTGGCCGGCAAGTACATGATCGAGCAACTGGCGCGCGTCCCCGTCGAAGTTGACTACGCCTCGGAGTTCCGCTACCGCAACCCGGTGATTGACGCGCGCACGCTGCTCGTCGTCATCTCGCAATCGGGCGAGACCGCCGACACTATCGCGGCGTTGCGCGAAGCGAAAGAGAGCGGCGCGAAAGTCCTCGCGATTTGCAACGTGCAGGGGTCGATGATTACGCGTGAATCCGACGGCACGATTCTGACACACGCCGGCCCCGAAATCGGCGTCGCCTCGACCAAAGCGTTCACGGCGCAGATGATCGCGCTCTACCTGCTCGGCCTCTACCTCGGCCAACTACGCGGCGCGCTCGACGAGGATCAGGCGAAGTATCACGCACAGCAACTCGCCGGTCTGCCGGTCAAGATCGAGAACCTGTTAAGCGACTCGGACAACATTGAGGAACTCGCGAAAGAGTTCTTCCGTTCGCAGGATTTTTTGTACCTCGGTCGCGGCATCAACTTCCCGGTTGCGCTCGAAGGCGCGCTGAAGCTGAAAGAGATTTCCTACATCCACGCCGAAGGCTATCCGGCGGGCGAAATGAAGCACGGCCCGAACGCTTTGATCGACGAACGCCTCCCGGTCGTCGTCATCAACACGCGCGAAGTGGGCAACAAGGCGTCCGAGCTGCGCTACGAAAAGACGCACTCGAATATCGTCGAGGTCAAAGCGCGCGAGGGCGTCGTCCTGACGGTGGTGACCGAGGACGACCAGATGTCCGCCGCCGTCTCCGACCACATCATCGAGATTCCCGAAGCGAGCGATTTACTCTCGCCGATCCTCGCCGTGATTCCGCTACAACTGCTCGCCTATCACATCGCCGTGCGCCGCGGTTGCGATGTCGACCAACCGCGCAACCTCGCGAAGTCAGTGACTGTGGAATAGTCCGCCGCCGTCAGCGCAAACACTTTACGTGGCAAGTGTTCAGGTGCGAATGCGCAGCCCAGTAAATGAAAGGCTCAATCATCACTTGCAGCACATTGAGGGACTCCTAACCTCTGCGTGGAAGGTCAAGCGTGTTATGTATTTTAGATGGCACGCTCGGCAGGCGACGAACACCGATCAAGCGGTTTAATTCGGCGTTCTGCGTCTTCACTTGAAATGTGAACAAATACAGTAAGTCACTTTTAGCCATCATTTTGCTTGCGGTAAGTTCCGCTTGCTTTTTTAACGTCATCAAACATAACCAAGACAAAGCTGCTATCCGTGCCGTAGAGTTTGCAGAAGCTGCTTTTGTAGAGCGCAATGTAGATAAAGCGTTTAGCTTGCTTGCTCCTGTATCTCAAAACTATTACTCCAAAGAGAAGATTGCAGAACTTCTAATAACCATGAACTCTCCAACATCTCCGGCAGTTGTAACAGCTACGGAGTTTGAGCCCGCACCCGGTCAGGAGTTGATGAGTATCTTTCTAGTTGGAGAGAATGGAGACGAAAAGTTTTACTATCGGCTTGAATTATTAGGAACAGAGCCGAAGGATTATAGAGTTTCAGGATTATTTCGCGGGCGAGGGCAGTATCCGCCGTCTCAGTTGAGAAAGCCGTTGCCTATAAAAAGGTTAACGAGCGACTAGGTGGTATCCGCCGCAGAACAAGCTGTTGCAGCGCGACGCCTCGATAGCTTCATTCTCAAGATGTATGCTTGCGCTCAGGTTGGAGGCTGCTCGCTCGGCGCGGCTGAACAGCAGCGTGCTGGACCGTCGCCGCCGAATCAATCGCCGCTCAAATGGTGACTCTCAAGGTGTCACCGATTCGGCACCGCCGAAATGTGAATGTCGGTCGGCGTCAGGCCGAGCACGACGCGCGCGGTTGAGCGCCCCGAAGACATCCGCCGCAATATTCTCAGCGCCGAGCTTGTTGAGGAAACCGGATTGCTGCATCGCCGCCAGCGGTTGCGCCGACACGCCCGACAACACCAGCGTCACCGCCCGTTACTCTTCATCCGCCGGCCCGGTTTAAGCAATGAAGGCCCACCGTCACTTCGGCGTCATTGCGTGACACCCAACTGACTGAGGACGAACGCATAGTCGAAGGCGACTTCGCGCAGGGAGTCGTAGCGGCCCGACGCGCCGCCATGACCGGCACCCATGTTGGTCTTCAGCAGCAGCGGGTTTTTGTCTGCCTTCGTCGCGCGAAGTCTGGCGACGTACTTCGCCGGCTCCCAGTACATTACCTGGCTATCGTTCAGCGAAGTCTTGACGAGCATCGTCGGGTATTCTTTCGCCTCGATGTTTTCGTATGGCGAGTAGCTCTTCATGTATTCGTAGGCGGCCTTCTCCTTCGGATT
Source organism: Pyrinomonadaceae bacterium (assembly GCA_013816505.1). Lineage (GTDB taxonomy): Bacteria > Acidobacteriota > Blastocatellia > Pyrinomonadales > Pyrinomonadaceae > JACDEG01. The sequence continues at coordinate 2,827 of JACDEG010000255.1, forward strand.
GCCCCACTCTTGAAACTCGCTGACGGTGAGCGGCAGCGTTTCGTCGAGCATCGTGTTGATGACATCAACGAAGGGAACATGCGACACGATTGCTTTGAAGAGGTCGGGACGCATGTTGGCGACCGCGCCCATCAGCAAACCGCCGGCGCTCCCGCCCGTAATCACCAGACGATCCCTGGATGTGTACCCCTCTTTAATCAAATGCTCGGCGGCCGCAATGAAGTCAGTGAACGTGTTCTTCTTTGACATCATCTTGCCCTGATCGTGCCACTCTTTACCCATCTCGCCGCCGCCACGAATGTGCGCGACGGCATAGACGACGCCACGATCAATCAGACTCAGGCGGGCCGACGTGAAGCTGATCGGGTGCGCGTAGCCGTACGAGCCGTAGGCTTGCAGGAACATCGGGCGCTGGCCGTCGCGCCGGAAATCTTTTTTGTAGACAAGGGAAATGGGGATGCGCGTGCCGTCCGCGGCCATCGCGTGGATGCGCTCGGACGTGTACCGCGCCGGGTCGTAGCCGCCGAGCACTGGCGTCTGCTTAACCAACTGCCGCTCGCGCGTCCTCATATTGTAATCATAAATTGACGGGGACGTGACGAGCGATTGGTAGCTGAAGCGCAGCATCTCGGAGTCAAACTCTTTATTGACGTTGACGGCGGCGGTGTAGGCCGGTTCGGGGAATTCGAGGTTGTGCGTTTTGTTGTCGCGCAGGTCGGTGATGATTAATTCCGGCAGACCGTTTTCGCGGGCCGTCACGACGAGATGGTTCGCGAATAGATCAACGTCTTCGAGCATCACGTCCTTGCGGTGTGGCATCAACTCTTTCCAATTCTTTCTGGAAGGGTCGGCGATTGGCGCGGCGACGAGCTTGAAGTTCTTCGCGCCGTGCTCGTTGGTGCGGATGTAGAAGCGGTCGGTGTGGTGGTCAATGTAATACTCGTGGGACGCCTCGCGCGGTTCGATGACGCGTGGCTCCGCCGACGGCTTGTCCGCCGGAATCACGCGAACCTCTGAAGTCGTGTGGCTCGCCGAGGTGGCGACGACGTACGCGCCGCTGCGTGTGGGCGAGACGTAGAGGTTGAACATTTCGTCCTTCTCTTCATAGACGAGAGTGTCTTTTTCCGCACCACCCACATGACCGACGGTGTGTCGGTAGAGCCGGAACGGGCGCTTCGTCTGCGCGTCGTCGACAACATAGAAGAGAGTCTTGTTGTCGCTCGCCCATGCGACCGAGTTGACGCGCGCGATGCGTTCGGGCAGCAACTTTCCGGTCATCAAATCTTTGATTTGCAGCGTGTGCTCGCGGAAGCCGGTCGTGTCGGTGGTGTACGCTAAGAGCTTCCCGTCCGGACTCACCTCGTAGTCGCCGACGGCCATAAACTTCAGGCCATCGGCCATCTGGTTGAGTTCGAGCGTGACCTGCTCAGGCGCGTTCTGGTCACCGCGTTTCTTTCGCGCGTAGATCGGATACTGCTTCCCCTGCTCGGTACGCTTGTAATAGAGATAGTCACCCTGCCGGTACGCCGGGTCGATGTCGGTTTCCTTGATACGCCCGACCATCTCTTTGTAGAGCGCCTCTTGAAACGCGGCGGAGGGCTTCATCACCGCATCGGTGTAGGCGTTCTCGGCTTCGAGGTACGAGATGACTTCGGCGTTCGATTTATCGCGCAGCCAGTGATAATTATCAACCAGCGTTTCGTCGTGCACAGTGGTTTTTTTGGCGTCGATTTTCGCCGCCGGTGGTTTCGAAAGGGTGCTGTTAATTTGTGCCATCGTTGTGATACCGACCAGTAGAGTTGTGATCAACAGGCTCAAGGCCAGGGTTGCAAATTTCCGTGACAAGGTTTTCATGGAGGACCTCCGCTTTCAGATTCGAGGCAGACCAAACGGGCCGGCGCGCGCATGTGGCTGGAACGAGGCCTTGCGCTGCAATCCGAACGCGGTCTTGATAATGGATGAAAAGGTAGAAGACAATCTTTTAGCTGGTGCCGCCAGTTGATGCCGCACGCGGCCCGAAGTTTTCGCGCCCGCGTGATGTTTTTTCATTATAGAGACAAATACGATAGTCGCAACTCCGGCCCGGCTCGCCGACAGGGTTGATTGATGCTGCTCGGGTGTCCGACGAGCTACAAATTTCCGTCGGGCGCAATACCTGCGATGTTGGTCTTCGTCGAACATCACCCACCAATCATCAATCGATCCCGCGTCCGTGTCGACCACTCTTGCGCGCGTCGGAGAGACATTGTAGTCTTTCGCCTCCGCTGATAAACAGTAAGGCAAAAGTAAAAAGGTAAAAGGCAAAAGTAACAGTCAATCAGAAAGCTGCTGTGATGTATCTTTCATACCGATAAACTTTTGCCAGTTGCTCATAGCGCGCAACGCCGGGAATTCGCCTCATCAACCATCTGCTTCATCATGCAATCTGACATCACGTTGACCGAGGAGTAGAGATCATGAACAACCTCACGCGCGGGCTGATACTTGCGGCGCTGTTCGGCCTTCTCGCTGCGACCCCGATGCGGGGACAAACCTCTGCGCCGAAGGGCGCGCCGGGGTCAATCACCGGGCGTGTGACGGGCGGCGGCGATAAAGCGTTGCCGGGGGTGCCGGTGGTGCTGTTTTCGGCGGAGCCTTCTTCACGATTCAAGGTGCTCGCCAGAGCCACGACCGACGCCGAGGGACGCTTCACGCTGAACAACATCGCCGCCGGGCGGTACAGCGTCCTGCCGGTCGCACCGGACAAGGTGGTGCCGGATTCCAGCGGGTGGCCGCCCGGCAAACCGGTCACACTCGCCGCCGGCGAACACGCCGAAGGATTCGACTTTCAAATTACGAAAGGCGGCGTCATCACCGGACGCATCACAGACGCCGACGGCAACCCGGTGATTGGCGAAAATATCCAGATCGAACTCCTTGACAACAATAATCAGCCGCGAAATCTCGACTATAACTACCGCCCCGGCATGGGAGGGAGGGAAACGGATGACCGCGGCATCTATCGCGTTTATGGCCTCACCGGCGGTCGCTACCGCGTCGGCGCCGGCGATGACCCGACCAGCGAAGGCTTCCGGATGGGCGGACGGCGCGGCTTTTATATGCGTGTCTACTACCCGAACGTGAGCGACAAGGCGGAGGCGAAAATCATCGACGTTGCGGAGGGCAGCGAGGCGACCGAAATTGACATCACGCTCGGCCCGCTCGCGCAAACTTATAAAGTGTCGGGCCGCGTCGTCAACGCTGAAAGCGGCCAGCCCGTCGCGGGGGTTCCACTCGGTTACGGCAAGATGGCGAAGGAGGGGCATCACCTCAACAATTATGGCTCTGGGTTAGGGATGGCGACCAATGCGCGCGGCGAGTTCTCAATCGACAACGTGCTGCCCGGCCGTTACGGAACGTTCGTCTCGACCCAAGATGGCAACGACGGTCTCTACAGTGACACCGCCATCTTTGAAGTGACTGACAGGGATGTGACCGGGATCGAAGTCAAGGTCCACCAAGGCGTGACGATCAGTGGCAGCGTCGTCGTCGAAGGCGCGAGTGACCGCAACCTGGTCGCCCGCTTGATGACTCAAATCTCGCTATCCGCTCACACTGAAGAACCGGGTCAGACCGTCGCGCCGAGATGGTCACCGACCAAAGTTTCAGCGGACGGCAGTTTCCGGCTGACCGGCGTGCGCCCGGGGAAGGTGCGCATAAGGATGGGCAATTGGCCGCCGGTGAAAGGCTTGACACACGTGCGCGTCGAGCATAACGGCGTCGATCAAAAAGACGGGATGGATGTCGCGGCGGGCGACCAGGTGGCGGGTGTCCGCGTCGTCGTCGCTTACGGCACGGGCATGTTGCGCGGACAGGTCAACGTCGTCGGCGGCGTTCTGCCGGAGGGCGTGCGGATGATCGTTCACGCTCGGCGTCAGGATAGTAACAGTTCGCAATTTAAGCAGTTCATAGAGGTAGACGCGCGCGGCCGCTTTCTTATTGAAGGGCTGGCAGCCGGCGAGTACGAACTCGTCCTTGGGTCGTGGTCGCGCGGGCCGGGCGGGCAACCGATGCCCGAAGTCCGGCAGAGTGTCGCAGTCAGTGACAGCAGCGAATCGAACGTGACGATGATCTTCAACCTCGCACCGCAGAAGAGGGAGGACGCGCCGTGAGCTTCTCAGTTGAATACTCAACGCGCGAAAGCTCGACGCGCCTAAAACGTCACCGACAAAACGTCGTGGCGACGCAGAGTCCGTCGCGCGTCATCGCGTTGATGTTTTTCACACTCGTTGCGTTCAGTGGCGGCATGGTTGAAGCACAAGAGTCGGTTGCTCCCGCGAGTGATCAACCAACTCCCGCGACGAAGAAAAGCAGGACGCGCCCGCCCGCCCGTGCCGATGACTCGCGCGCGCCGCGCGGCACAATCACCGGGCGCGTCGTCAGCGACGACGGGCAACCGATGGGGAACGCGACGGTCATGCTGATGAAGCGCGCCAACGCCATGATGCCGGGCAGGGCGAACATGGCGACCGACACGGAGGGAAAGTTTGTTGCCGAAAACCTCGACCCCGGCTTCTACACCGCAGTTTCTGAACCCGCCTACGGAAGCGCCGAGCCACGCTACTACCGGCCCGGCGAACACGTCGTGATAACGATGACCAAAGGCGGCGTCATCACCGGCACAGTCAAAGACGCCAACGGCGACCCGGTCGTCGCCGTACCCGTGCGCGCCGTCTTGGTACGCGACCTCGACGGACGCCCGCCGTCCGATCAGGGGTCGTTCTTTTACGGTCAGCCACGGCACACTGATGACCTCGGCATCTACCGCATCTATAGCTTGCGACCCGGCAATTACACGGTTTCAGTCGGCGGCGTCAACGAGCAGTTTTACGGTCGCATGTCACCATACGCCGGCGATGCGCCGACCTACCACCCTTCTGCCACCCGCGACGATGCAACCGAAGTCACCGTGCAGAACGGGCAGGAAGTGACCGGCGTGGACATCCGTCATCGAAGCGAGCGCGGGCGCACAATCAGCGGCAAAGTCTCCGGCGCGCCGCCGTCCGACGCGGCCTCTTACTCTAACATCTCCATCGCGCTGATTCACGCCGCGAGCGGGATGAATGAAAGTTCCACGTGGCTTCAGGGAAACTCCAACGACCGCTCGTTTTCGCTCGACGGCGTGGCCGACGGCGACTACGAAATCACAGCGCGACTTCAGGACAGAAAAGGCGTCGGCCTCGCCTCCACCCCGCAGCGCGTCACGGTGCGCGGCGCGGACGTGACCGGCTTGAACATTACGCTCGCGCCGCTGGCTTCGATCAGCGGCCGCGTGACGCTCGAACCGCTTCGCGAATCCGACCGCGCCGGAGGCGTCTCGTGCGCGAACGCGACCGGGAACGCCGCCCTCGCTTCCGAAGCGCTCATCGCCGTCCGCCGCGAAGAAAAGAAAGGAAAAACGACGCCTCGTCCGTTGCCCTTCTCGCGCGCCGACGCAGTACCCGATGAACAAGGTGAGTTCACGATTCAAGGCCTCAACGCCGGACAGTACCGGCTCAATGTGTTGCTGCCGGGCGAGGACTGGTACGTCCGCGACCTCAATGCTTCCGGCGCAGCCGCGACTGTGGCGACACCGCTCCGGCGTTCCGGCGCGCCGCGCACAGCGGGCACGACAATCGCCCCGGCTACACCCGCGAATGCCACGACCGCCGCGACTACCGCTAATGTGATCGCTGTCGCCGCGCGCGACATGTTGACTCTCACCCAGGGACAACGCATCAGCGGCGTCGCCGTGGTGCTTACTGAAGGCGCCGCGTCCCTGCGCGGGTCGGTAGCTGCCGCCACGGAAGGCGCGCCGCTGCCCGCGCGGATGCGCGTCTATCTGG
>JACDEG010000713.1 GCA_013816505.1 Pyrinomonadaceae bacterium
ACGTACCGTCGGTCAGCAGTGTGACGTTACCATCGTTCACATTGTAGCGGTAGAGTTGGAAGAACTCGCCGCCGCCAATGTCTTTGTTGAAGATAAAGAAGTCGCCCTTCTTCGGCTGAAACGATGCGCCGCCGATCCGTTCGGGAAAGAACGTCAACTGCCGCCGGTCGCCGCCCGGAAACTTCACGTGATGCACCTGCGCCGTGTCGCCGAAACGGGTGCTGATTAGCATCTCGCGCTTCGTCGGGTGCCAACTGCTGAGTGATGCCGCGCGGAACTCGGTGTATCGTCCGACGCTTTCGGCGATTGAAGCCGGAATTGCGGGCACACCTTCAACCACGAGATTGTCGCCCGGCGCGACTATTTTGGCGGTCTGCGCGTTTGCCACCTGGGCACAACAAATGGAGAGAATGATCAAGAGTCGAGACAAGACTTTCATCGATGAAACTCCTCGCTTGAGTTGGATAGAAAAATGTTTGGTTGACGCCCGCTAATATACCAAAACTAATGCGGCAACGACGAATCCTGAGACGCTGAACAGTATCAATTGAAGTGCGGCGTCCGGCGCGTCGATGGGGAGTGGCGTCGCGTTTAGTCGAAGCTGCGCCGGAACAGGTAGGACATTTTGATGAAGAACGTGCGACCGTTGCGGCGGAAGCCGGGTTCAAGCTGGCCGGTGAACGGGCTGAAGCCGTTGCGGTTGAGGTCGTCGTTATAGCCGACGTAGAGCGATGTCCCCGGATTCGGCGTCCACCCCAGAAGGAACTGGCCGCGCACGCCGGACGAGAGAGTCGAGTAATCCATCCGCGCGCGGGCGAACGTGAAGCGCGTGAACTGATAGGTCGAGCGCAGGGAAAAGATATTGTCGTCGAAGGCGAGGCGACCCGTGTCGCGGCGCACAAGGCGACTCTTGGTGTAGTCGAGCGAGGTGCGCAGCGCGTTCATCGGCTTGTAAGTGAAATTGGATTCGATGAAGAGCGAGTTGCCTGGGCCGGGGTCAAGCGGCACGTTGTCTTTGTCCTTCGCGGCGAGGAAAGCGGGACTGACGCGCGGGAAACGCGGCCCCGCGCCAAAGTCGTAGTCGAGCGCGCCCCACAGGTAACTGCCGAAGATGAACATCGAATACTTCTTGCTCGGCCTCGCTTCGATGAAACCATTAAAGCCGTGCTGGTGCGCGGAGCGTTCCGAGTCTTCGCCGAAGAAAGTGCCGGCGCGCGTCGCGGAGCGCTTCGGGCCGAACTCCTCTTCGATCACACGCTCGTACGCGCGCTGATAGCCGAAGCCGATGAATGTCTGGCGCTAGAGACTGAGGTTCAATCGCGTGTTGTTTTGAAAACCCTGCGAGCGCCCCTGCCAATCGAAGTTGCCGTTGAAGAAATTGAAGACCCGCCACCAAACAATCTTCGCCTTCGGTTGATCGTCGCTTTTGTAGCGCATGAAGAGCGATTGATTGTTCGAGTTAAAGCGACGATTGAAACCGACATCGGCGCGGAAGTAGCGCGAGCGGCCAAAGCCGGAATATTCGTAACCGAAGTTGCGTCCCGAATGATCTAAACTGAAAGCGTAAGCAACGCCGTTGCCGGTGCGGTAGATGTCCCGGTCGTCGTCCGAGTCGAAGAAGTTTTGGCGTGCGGTGCTGCCGAGCACTTGTGCCTGAAAAGTGGTTTTCTTGCTGAATCGGAAGCGGCCGTCGAAGCCGCCGACGTGATTATGTTTCGCGATAAAGTTATACGTCGTCGCCAATAGCCCGATGCTGTTTTCGACACCCACATCGCGTTTCAAACGCAGCACTCCGACGTAGGAATTCTTATCGAGAAACCGTTCGATGTCGGGGCGGATTTCGGGGTCGTCGCGTTCGTCCTGGCTGTAGTTACCGGGCGCGTTGTCGCTCGCCAGCATCAGGCCGAAGCTGTTGCGCCCGCGCTTGCCCGTTAACTTCACGGCGATGTCCGGGTCAACAATCGTGCGCGTGTTGACCGCCGCGACCTGCGTCCGAAAGATGTCAATGCCTTCGAGGAAGAAGGGACGCTTCTCTTCAAAGAAAATCGGGAAGCGCTGGTTCGCGGTGACGACGGTCGAGTCAGCTTCGACCTGCGCGAAGTCCGGGTTCAGCGCGAGGTCGAGTGTGATGGTTGGCGTCAGACCGAACTTCGCCGTCAGACCTGGATCAATCTCAAACGGACTGTTAACGAAGCGCCCGGCGTCGGTCATGCCCGGCGTGCTTTGAATCAGTGACTGGCTCATGGTCCGCACGCGCCGCCCCGTCTCGGAAACCGTCAGGCTCGGAATCAACTCCAGCGTCCGCTCGGTCGAGACGCCTTCAAGTCCAGTGATGTGACCGGCCTGGCCGAGCGCCGACGAATCCTCGCGCGAGATTGGCATCCACGAACTCTGCTCGCCGTTGTAACTCTGGGCCACGCGGATGATGTGCAGGCCCCACAACTTGCCCCGTCCCGCCTCGTATCGTAGCGACTTGAACGGAATCGCCGCCTCGACGGTGTAGCCGTTCTCGCCGACGACGCCCTTCGATTCGAGCACCACGTCGACGCTGAAATCTTCGTTGCCGTCCTCGGTACGCACGGCGTCGGCCTGCACGCCGAGTGGGTTGAAGAAGAACTGGTAAGCGCGGCGTTTGTCGTTGAATGTGTCGAGGATGACGCCGATCCAGTCGTCGTCGAACACCGCGTCACGCTTCGCGACCGTCGCGCGAACCTTCCCCGGT
>JACDEG010000714.1 GCA_013816505.1 Pyrinomonadaceae bacterium
GCCTCGATCCTTCTCGCTGGTATTGGTATCGGTTCAAGGTCGGCTCGAACCTGAGTCCCATCGGGCGAACCCGCACCGCACCGGCGCGCGGCACGCACTCCGATAAACTGACCTTCGCTTTCGCCTCCTGCCAGCACTACGAAGACGGTTTCTACACGGCACACCGTCACATGGCGCGCGAAGACCTCGACCTCGTCGTATTCCTGGGCGACTACATCTACGAGGGCGGAATTCGCCCCGGACGAACCCGTCAACACAACGGCGCCGAGATAGTCACTCTCAGCGATTACCGCAACCGTTACGCGCTCTACAAGTCTGACCCCGACTTGAGAGAAGCCCACGCCGCATTCCCCTGGATCGTTACCTGGGATGACCACGAGGTGGACAACAATTACGCCGGAGCGATAGACCAGGATGCGTCTTCTTCCGAAGAGTTTCTGCGGAGGCGGGCCGCCGCTTATCAGGCGTATTATGAGCACATGCCGTTGCGCGTCTCATCGCTGCCCGGAGGGCCGAACATGCGTTTATACCGACGGCTTACCTACGGATCGTTAGCCGAGTTCTCTGTCTTAGACACGCGTCAGTACCGGACAGACCAGCCTTGCGGAGACGGGCATAAGGAGCCTTGTCCGAAGGCGTTCGATCCGCGAGCGACTCTACTTGGGCCTGATCAGGAGCGATGGCTGTTGAGTGGATTAGATCGCTCGAGGGCGCGCTGGAACGTCCTCGCGCAGCAGGTGATGATGTCACAAACGATTGAAGTCGCCGGCGACGCCAAGAAATACGGGATGGATAACTGGAACGGGTACGTGGCGACGCGTGACCGGCTCCTCAGTTTTATGCAGCAGAGGAGAACGTCCAACCCGGTGGTGCTGACGGGAGACATTCACTCGAATTGGGTCTGCGATGTAAAGACCGACTTTGACGACCCCAAGTCCGAGACAATCGCGACGGAGTTCGTCGGCACCTCGATCAGTACGAATGGGGATAGAACCACCAACCGCACGGAAGCGGATAGGTTGACGGCCAACCCGCACGTTAAGTTTTTCAGCGCCCAGCGCGGGTATGTGCGTTGCGTGCTCATGCCTGAGCGCTGGCAGAGCGACTATCGTGTGGTGGAAGCCGTCACGCGACGGGATGCACCAATCACCACACGCGCTTCATTCATCATCGAGAACGGAAGAGCCGGCGCGCACCCGGCATGACGCTGCCCCGGATGAAAGCTACATCATCTTTTCCTCTGACCGCGCGGGGACGCGCGGCGAAGGTGAGTTCTATATAAGTTTCAACGAAAGCGGGCGGTGGACGGCGCCGCAGAATCTCGAAGAGATCGTCAACACAAGCGAATATGAATACACGGCGCTCGATTCGGTTTCGCGCAGGATGCCGGCAAGAGTCTAATGAGGGCAATAATATAGTTGACGCACCACGCTTTTTATGAGATACTTCGGGCATGGAACACAGCCGCAAAAAGAAGCCCAGAGACACTGCCTTCCCGCAAACACTGCAAGAGGCCGTTCTCTGTTTCACTGACCTCGACACAAGCAACACCTTCATGGCGCAGATTCGTTGGCCTGATGGTGTGACTTGCCCTTACTGTGAAGGCAAGGCCGTATCTTATCTTTCAACACGCCGCAAGTGGAAGTGTATGAACAAAGCTTGCCACAAGCAATTCAGCGTTAAGGTCGGCACTGTCATGGAAGATAGTCCTATTGGCCTTGATAAGTGGCTCGCCGCCGTGTGGATGATTACCAACGATAAGAACGGCATCAGTTCTTATGAGATTCACCGCGCGTTAGACATCACTCAAAAGAGCGCGTGGTTTTTGCTTCACAGAATCCGTCTCGCCATGCAGACAGGCACGTTTGAGAAGCTATCAGGTCAAGTCGAAGCTGACGAAACTTACATCGGCGGGCTTGCTCGCAACATGCACAGGGATAAACGATACGCGAAGATTACAGGCACAGGCGGAAGCGGCAAGGTTGCGGTCATGGGCCTGCTAGAGCGTAACGGCAAGGTCAGAGCCAAAGTGATAAACGACGCCACACAACTGACCTTGCACGCCGAAGTAAAGAGTCATGTTGAACCGGGTGCGGAACTTTTCACGGACGGTTGGAAAGCCTATAGCGGTCTTGGTGCTGACCAAGTAATTGACCACGCCGAAAAGTACGTTGACGGTCAGATTCACACGAACGGGATAGAGAACTTTTGGAGTCTGTTGAAGCGTTCGATTAAAGGTACGTATGTCAGCGTAGAACCGTTTCACCTGTTCCGCTACCTTGACGAGCAGGCTTTTAGATTTAACGAGAGGAAAGGTAAAGATGCTAATAGGTTCATTAAGACAATGAGGCAGATTGCTGGAAAACGACTGACCTTTGATGAACTTACCGGCAAGAAAACGAGTCACTAAAGAGAAGCGGCAACAACGCGGAAAGCGTAAAGGCAAGGCTAGTCAATTTGTAATAGCTAAGATTTGATAGGACGGATCCGCAGCGCAGGCGCAGAGTTCATCAGACACTCACCCGCTCCTCATCATCAGGTTTTCGGCTCAAGCTCATGCTTGGATGGTGGTTGAGAAGGAACGTGGCGAGGCTGTCGCACGATTGATCTGTCAGATGGGTCATGACTCAAAACTTCCTGACTGCCAGGTCAAATACTGTCTATTACAAGTCATTGCACTGGCCTTTTCCTTTTACCTTCTTTCTCCCTTTGGCGTTCATA
>JACDEG010000256.1 GCA_013816505.1 Pyrinomonadaceae bacterium
CCCGCGCCGACGCCGTGCGCATCTTCGGCGAGTCTCTGCCTGAAGGTTTAAGACTCCTCGCATGAAATCCCGCCCCTCGTGATGAGTATCGATAGCCGTTTGCGATTGCACGTCGCTGGGAGCGCGAGGCTGTTGCCTGCCATGAGCGCCGAGAGGCGCGAACACCTGAAGCGTGCTGAGGCACGCTGGCGGGCCACAGCCTCGCGCTCCTAGCAGTTGTTTCTGCTCGCTGCTCAGCCCATCCAATGTGGGTTGCGTGCGGTGCCGTCGAGACGGTCGGAGGTCTTGAACAATTCATAGCGCCCTTTGGACGCCGCCTCGCGTGTGCGGGCAAGGAGCGCCGCGACCTGCTGTTCAGTCATCGGCTTAAACGTGCGCGCCGCCTCGAACGCCTGGTCGAGAATCGGCTGCGTATTGATGCCGGTAATGACCGTCGATGTCGGAAGGTTCAGCGCGTAATGGAGACACTCGACAGGCGTCACAGTCTTGCTGCGCAGGATGGCTTCGCCACCCATCGACTTCATCCCCAGCACGCCGACGCCTTCACGTACCAGCACCGGCAGAACTTGCCGCTCGAAGCTGCGGAAGTGCGCATCCATCACGTTTAAGGGCAACTGCACGGCGTCGAAGCGGAACCCGTTCGCGGCGGCGACCTCTAACATCCTGAGATGAACGAACGGGTCTTTGTGGCCGGTGAAACCGATGTAGCGAATCTTCCCGGCCTTCTTCGCTTCGAGAATCGCCTCCATCGTGCCGCCTTCGTTGAAGCAGCGGTCAGGGTCTTCAAGGCGGATGATCTCGTGAATCTGCATCAGGTCGACGCGGTCGGTTTGCAGGCGCTTCAATGATTCATCGATCTGCTTCGCCGCTGAATCTTTCGTCCGCCCGTCGATCTTGGTCATCAGGAAAACTTTCTGCCGATAGCCGTCGCGCAGCGCTTTGCCCATTCGGACTTCGCTGCCGCCATCGTGATAGTCCCAGCAGTTGTCCATGAAGTTGATGCCGCGATCAATCGCCGCGCGGATCAGTCGGATGCTCTCAGCCTCGTCGCGCTGCACGCCGATGTGAAAGCCGCCGAGGCCGATGGCCGAGACATCCTCGCCAGTGCGCCCCAGTTTGCGAAAGATCATGTCGCCGCGCTTAACATCCCGAGTCTGCGGGGTTGATGCCGATTGTGATGTCGATGTGAATGCCGATGCAGTTGGGTGAAGCATTGTGTGCGAAGCCGCCAGTGCAGCGGCTACCGTCGCGTTTTCGATAAACTTACGTCTGTTCATAATCATCCTCCTCCGCCATGTCTAATGTGCATCATCCGCGCGCTCATTATTTGTCGCCCGCTGATGCGAGCAGAGCGCAGCCACCGCTCCCATCGCTGATCCGACCATCGAAAGCCCGCTCACCCACCGTCTGCGGATCAACTCAGGACTCTGTTCTTTGCGCAGTTCGAGGCTCAGTGGTCGTGGTTACATGATGCATCGTCCCTCGTATTCGATTTGCTCGAACCGGCACCCAGCGGCGCGTCATGCCGGTTTTGTGATGCGCCGAATGTAACTATACCTTCGGGATTATCGTTGTCAAAAGTGTGGAGAGCTTTTGTCGAACAGAGGCATCCACATACTCCGCTCCGGCACGTTCGCTTAAGGTAAAATGCACCCGCCATGCGACAGAATCAAGTCGATTTGGGGGTAATTTGCCTAAATGACTCGTCATGGATAACGTCGGATGATGCGCCCGACGCGAGGAACCAGAAGGCGTTACGCGGCATCTTACATAGGTGAAAAAGTTACTGTTTATCGCCTGCGTGGTTATTCTGCTGGTGCTCGCGCGCGATCACGCCGATCAATCGGGGCTTACCGAAAAGGCCAGCGGTGCGGCGCGCTCCGCAACCTTACCGTTCAAAATCGCCTGGCTCTCTATGAAAGAGCCGGACTCGAAGCTTGTCGTTCCGGTCGAAGGAGTGAGCGCTGAACAAATCAGAGACTCGTGGCACGCGCCGCGTTCGGGCAATCGTCTGCACGAAGGGCAAGACATCTTTGCGCGGCGCGGCACTGCCATTCGTTCCGCGACGGGAGGTTATGTCATGCGCGTCGGTGAGAGTCCGTTGGGCGGGAAAACTGTTTTCGTGGCCGGCGCGGGCGGGCGGCATTATTACTACGCGCACCTCGATGATTACGCGGTCGGCCTCGCCGTGGGCGACTATGTGACGCCGGAGACAGTGCTCGGCTACGTCGGCACGACAGGCAATGCGGCGGGCACTGCGCCTCATCTCCACTTCGGCGTTTATACAATGTCCGGAGCCATCGACCCACTGCCGTTACTCATGGACAGGTCGTAACGCGGTGGCATGTATCACAAGAACGGAAGTTCGCGATGTCATTTGATACCGGAGAAACATTTCATTCCTGCTATTCGTGGCTCATCCTTTTTCTTAAAGTCTATATAGTTCCATGGTGCCCTTTGATGACATCGGAAATTTCCGAGATAAGGTGATTGATTCAAAAGTGTTCAGCCTAACAACATATCGGATCGGTTGCTCGCTTCTCAAATGCGTGCTGCTATGGTGCGCGCTCACGCTCCCATCGAGCGGCAGCGCGCAGGAAGTCTCTGCCTCCGCGCGGTGGTCGATGAAATTCGACGGACGTGTGCGTTTTTACCAAACGACCGAACTGGGTGTGATGGTGGCGGGCACGGAAAAGTCGCTCTACGCACTTGACGGTGAATCGGGCGAAGTGCTGTGGAGACGCAAGAACGTGCGCCTCGACGCGGCTGACGTGGCGCCCGTCCCCGGCACGGACGTGCTGTTGTTGAGCTTTGAGGATGGCAACCGGACGCGGCTGGAGGCAACCGATCTGATGACCGGCGACATCCTCTGGCGAAGCGATAAGGTGCGCGGGGTCGTGATGCAGATGGCCCTTGACCCGGACTCGAATCTGCTCGCCGTCGTGATGACGCGTGACGCACGCGGGCGTGCGCGCGAAGGTTTCAAGCGTCGGCCCGTCGTTCACACGTTCGACCTCGGCGCGGGCCATGAGCTGTGGAAACACGAACTCGAAAGCGAAATCGAAATGATCCCCGCACGTTGGGCAGAGGACGAGGATGTGCCTTACCTGCTCGACAATTATCGTCCGCCGGTCTTCCTCGACAATCGTCTGTACTTGTTCTATGAGGGGATTACTTCGCTGGATGCGCAAACGGGGAAAGAGCGCCGGCGCGAAAAGTTTCGCGTTAACGAAGAAGGGCTGGCCCTCACTGACGCGGACCCGGTTGCCGACGAGCGCGTCGTTTATTTGTCAGGCCGTGGGCGTGCGCGCGCCGTTTCACGAGCGACCGGCGAAGCCCTGTGGGAGTCGAAAGACATCGGGCTGACGCCGGAGATGATTCTCACCCGCGACGTGCTCTACGTGCGCACTGGCGGGCAGTTCACGCGGCTCGGCGACGGCGAGACAATCGCGCGCGGCCCATACGGCGTCAGCGCCATCGACGTTAACAGCGGAAGAATTCTGTGGCGCTACAAAGGCGCCGACAAAGGAATTACGAACGTCGCGCTGATTGATCCCGCGACCATCATCATCGCCGACCGCGACGACCTCATCTTGATCGACGCGGCGACGGGGAAGCGGCGCGCGAAGGCCGCTCACAACGTCGAAAGGGCCGCGTTTGTTTTGGTTAACGAGCGCGGCGAAGCGGTCGTCGGCGGCGGAAATGAGATCGCGGGATTTGACGTCGCTGGTGGGCAAAACACTTGGCGCGCACGCCACAACCCGCCCGGTCGGGGCGCGCTTAGAATCGTCGCTGCTATCGCCGCACGTGCGGCTTCGCTTTATTTCCGGTATGGCGGAGCGGCCTCCACGGCTTGGCGCGGCGCCCAACTGCTGAACGCGGTCGGCACGTTGCGCTGGTCGGGACTGGCAACGCGCGCGGCCTTTCCGGGGTTGACCAGCCTCGCGACAGGCTATGCCCGCGAGTACGCAAGCGAGCGATTTACGCCCTTTGGAGTCCTTTCTCGCGCGCGAAGATTCTCCACGCCGCGCGTGCCGGACGTGCCGCGCCCATCGATTGATGTCGAAGAACGCTTGCTCGACCGGCTCGACCCAGGACGACAGCTTGAGCGTGTTTCGCGATTTCTTCTACGACGGCGCAGACTCGCGACGCTGCGCGGCCAGTGGATGTACTTCTACACCGAACTGAGTAAGGGGCGTGGCCTCGTCGGCGTCAACATCAACACAGGTCGAGCCGAGCGTGCCATCCGCGTGGCTGACCCAGACGAACGATTCATCAGCGACGAAGCATCAAACTCACTCTACGTCGCGCAGGATGAACGCCTGCTCGCCTTCCCACTCAGCGACCGCGAGTAGCACCTTCAAGTCCCAACGCCAAAGGAGATGTTAAACTCACCACACCTTCATTACCAGCAGCATCACCGGCATCGATATCCGAAGCTGTGCACATCTAAACTAGAAAGCATTGAACCGGATCAGAAGGGATGCGCGTTACGCACCACACACAATTGATAAGGAGAGTAGCAAATGAAGAAAAGATGGACCGGAGGCGCCTGTGTTTTGGCGCTGACTCTAACCGCGACGTTCGCGGCGACGCCCGTTGACGGAACAACTGTCCGGCGCACAAATACGCCCGTCACCGCCGTCGCGGTCACGGTCGCTGATTTCATAGTCGAAGACGGCACGCTCGTCGAGACGACACTGAACACTAACCTTTCGACGAAGACGGCGCGTAACGGGACGCGCTTTACCGCAACCGTGCGCGGCCCCGCCCCGTACCGCGGGGCAACTGTCTATGGTTACGTCTCGCAGGCGAAGCGTTCGGGGCGCGTGCGCGGCAATGGTCAGTTGACGCTCAACTTCTCGCGCATCCGTCTGCGCAACGGTCGGACCTATGAATTTGCGGGCGTGGTTGAGAGCGTCCGCAGCACGAGCGGTGATGAGATCAAGGTTAATGACGAAGGCACCGCGGAAAGAAAAGACAGCCAAACTGACCGCACCGTGACGCGCTCCGGCGTCGGCGCGGGTGTCGGCGCGGTCATTGGGGCGATTGCCGGTGGCGGCAAGGGCGCCGGCATCGGTGCTGTGGTCGGTGGCGGGGCGGGGGCCGGTTCGGTGCTCGTCCAGGGGCGTCGCGACCTCGATTTGCAGCGTGGGTCGCGGATGGTCATTCGAGCCAGCGGGCCGAGGTAATTCGAACGTCACCCGCTGTCACGGGTTTTCACAACTGGTCACACCCGAAAGAGGGCGCGCACGGATGAGCACGGCAATCAGTTTAAATATCGTGCGAAAGTGAAAGATGTGCATGGGGCGCAAGTCGGGCGCTGGGCATGGGACGTATTTCTTGTCTCCGGCGGGATACAAAGACAAACATTTTCAAGAATCAGAAAATCCGCCCGGAAGTCGTCACAGACCAACGGGCGGATTCTCTGTTAGAGCTTGTCTGTCATCTATCCTGCATTCCTTGTTCTACCTCCGCGCCCTCCGCGTGCTCTGCGGTAAAGCTCGATTCATATTCGACTTACTTCGATTCACGCCTCAAGCTTGGCGTTCATTGTGATCTGTGCGTTGAGCACCTTCGAGACAGGGCACCCGGCCTTGGCATTATTCGCGGCCGTCTCGAAAGCCTGTTGCTCCGTTCCCGGTATCTTCGCCGTCACGTCCAAGTGGACGGCGGTGATGGTGAATCCGCCGTCGGTTTTATCCAGTGTGACGGTTGCTGTCGTGTTGATGCTCTCCGCCGTCAAGCCGGCGTTCCCCAACTGACCCGACAACGCCATCGAAAAGCAGCCCGCGTGGGCAGCGGCGATTAACTCTTCGGGGTTGGTGCCTTTACCATCCTCGAAGCGCGTGCTGAACGAATACTGCGTATCAGAGAGGACGCCGCTATCGGTCGAGATGGTTCCTTTCCCGTCCTTGATACCGCCCTTCCACACTGCTGATGATTTACGTTTCATTTAAGCCTCCTGTTGAATGTAAATTTGCGTGACGGATTATACACAGCTAACGTGCGGTTAGCCGCGCTGTGCGACCCGCGGCGACATGCCGCTCCCAGTGGGACACGTTATGCTGCGTGACGCCGGACATACGGCTTTCGCCGCACGCCGAGCGAACGCCGACATGACGGGGCGGCTGCATGCTTAACTCCCTCTTAATGGACGCGCGACCAACGCCGCAATTGAAATCCACAAAGGCACAAAGACACGAAGCGGGGTTGTCGGCTCCGTTCGTGTCTTTGCGCCTTTGTGGTGAATTATTGTTGGTTCGCTTTACTCGTTGATTTTCTGTGCGACGAGCCGCGCGGCTTGTGGCGTGGCGGTCGCCCCGCCGAACGCCGCCGGCGCCGATGTCAGGTCGAAGCCCAATTCGTAACCCTCTTCGCCGTGCTGCGTCAGGTCGAGTCCGGTCATCTCATCCTCGGCGCTGACTCTCACGCCGACGAGCAGATCAACCACTTTCAGGATAATCAGCGAGCCGACGACGGCGACGACCATCGCGATGGCGATGCCACCGATCTGGTTCAGCATCTGCGCGCTGTTGCCGTCGAGCAGTCCCACCGGGAGCGGTTGCCCGGCTGTATCTTTGAAGATCGGGTTGACGGCACGCGCCGCGAAGACGCCGGTCAAAAGTGCGCCGAGCGTGCCGCCCGCGCCGTGAATGCCGAACACGTCGAGCGAGTCGTCGTAGCCGAACGCGCGCTTCGCCGCCGAGGTCATCAGATAGCAGACGACGCCCGCCGCCACGCCGATGATGAGCGCCGACATCGGCGTCACGAAGCCCGCGCCCGGCGTGATCGCGACGAGTCCCGCGACCGCGCCCGATGTCGCGCCGAGCACCGTCGGTTTGCCTAAGCGCAGCCATTCGACGCCCGCCCACGCCAGCGCCGCCGCCGCCGCCGCGAAGTGGGTCGTGACGAACGCGCTTGTCGCGAGGCTGCTCGCCGAAAGAGCGCTGCCGGCATTGAAGCCGAACCAGCCGACCCACAATAGACACGCACCGATGAAGCTGAGCGTCAGGTTGTGCGGCCGCATCGGCTGCTGCGGATAGCCGATGCGCTTGCCGAGATAGAGCGCACAGACGAGCGCCGACACGCCGGAGCTGACATGCACCACCGTGCCGCCCGCGAAGTCGAGCGTCGGAAGCCGGCCGCCGAGCGCGGCGTTCAGCAGTCCGCCCTGACCCCAGACCATGTGCGCCAGCGGGAAGTAGATGAACGTCGTCCACAGGATCATGAACAGCAACATCGCGCTGAACTTCATCCGCTCGGCGAACGCGCCGGTAATCAGCGCCGGCGTAATAACCGCAAACATCAATTGATAAATCATGAAGGTCTGGTGCGGGATCGTCGCGGCGTAGGTTGTGTTCGGGTCGGCTCCGACGCCGTTCAGCAGCGCATAGCCGAAGCCACCGATGAAGCTGTTGCCTTCGGAGAACGCGAGGCTGTAGCCGTAGAGCGCCCACATCACCGTCACGACGGCCATCAGGATGAAGCTCTGCATCATCGTCGCGAGCACGTTCTTGCGCCGCACCAGTCCGCCGTAAAAGAGCGCGAGGCCGGGGCCGGTCATCATCAGCACCAGCGCGGCTGACACCAGCATCCACGCATTATCGCCCGCGCTTTGCGCCGCGCCCGCCGCCTGCTCCAACTTACTCAGACGATCCTCGGCGCTACTGCTCGTCTCCGCCGCGGCGGTCTGCGCGAGGGCAATGCCGGCGGGGCACAAAACCAAAAGGAAGAGAGAGAATCCAGCGTGACGCATTCTTACCAGACTATTCATGATGCACAGCACTCCTTTGGGCAAGAGGAAAATAAACAAGCACAGAAATTAAACGACGACTATGGCGAGCAACGGCAAGGGAACAGACCCAGAAGAGAAGATTTGTTGACCACCTCGGCCTTTCATCCCTCATCCTTCATCCCTCAAGAATCCCTCATCCCTCCATCACAGCGCCGCTTCGCCGCGCTCGCCGGTGCGGATGCGGATCACATCGTCGATGTTGGTGACGAAGATTTTTCCGTCGCCGAACTTGCCGGTCTGCGCCGCTTTGGTAATGGCGTAGACGACCATATCTTCGACGTCGTCAGGAATGATAATTTCGATCTTCAGCTTCGGGATGAAATCGATCTGGTACTCCGCGCCGCGGTACGTTTCGGTATGCCCGCGCTGGCGGCCATAGCCTTGTACCTCGCCGACGGTCATCCCCTTGACGTCGATCTCCTGGAGAGAATTTTTGACCGCATCGAGCAGGTGCGGCCTGATAATCGCTTCAATCTTTTTCATTCGGCGACCACCTCACTTTGGTAAGTTGTGAACGATTCTGCTTCGTCGGCGCCGGTCGGGGCCGCGAGTGATTTAACGAGCGCCGCTTTGAGCCGGCTCGCCTCGGCCTCGGAGAGTTTTTCCCCGCCGTCGTCGGTGACATAGAACACGTCGAACGCATCGCACTTTTCGGTGGCGACGCGCGCGAAGACGATGTTGACGCCGAAGCCGGCGAGCACGCTGGCGATTTTGTAAGCGAGACCGGGTTCGTCAGCGGCATGCACCTCGACGACGGTCGTCGCGTCGGCGATGCGGTTATCGCACTCGACGCGCGGGGCCGAACGCGGGCGCGCCGTGAAAGCCTTCAGACGGCGTGGTGCGTTGCGCGTCCGCCAGCGTTCGACCAGCGCCGCCACGTCTGCGCTG
>JACDEG010000257.1 GCA_013816505.1 Pyrinomonadaceae bacterium
GCGCCCCCAGTTCGACGAGGATTTCCGACACGTCTCGACACTTCGCGGCAAAAGCCTTCGCCCGTTCGGCATACGCCGGGTCGTCGCGCAACATGTGCCCGTACTCTTTCATCGTCGAGCCGCAGCCCGCGGCGTTGATGACGACCGTGTCAACTTCGGCTGGCTCAAACGTGTCAATCAAACGGCGAGCGAGCGCGAGCGCCTGTTCCTCTTGGCCCGTGTGGACCATCAGCGCGCCGCAGCAAGCCTGTGCGCGCGGGACGACGACTTCGCATCCTTCAGCCGCCAGCACGCGCGCCGTCGCCCAGTTGACTTCGCTAAAGAAGACGCGCTGCACGCAGCCGATGAGTAGCCCCACACGACGGCGCGCGGGGCCGACAGCCGCTAATGTCACCGGTAGTTCTGAGTGCAACGCGCCGAGTGAGACGGGCGGCAGAACGCTCTCCATCGCTCGGAGTCTTTCGGGCAGCAGTTTCAGTAATCCGGTGCGCCGGAGCAGGCGTTGAATCCCAGTGCGCTGGTAGAGCCAGAGCGGCACCGCCATCAAACACAATCTGGACGGGTGCGGGAACAACTCGAAAAGCATCCGGCGAAACAGCCTGTCGGTGAGCGAACGTGTGCAACGTCTTTCGATCTGCGCGCGCGTCGCCTCGATCAGCTTGTCGTACTGCACGCCCGAAGGGCACGCGGTGAGGCACGCCATACAGCCGAGACACTTATCGAAGTGCCCGACGTACGTGCCGGTCATCCCAGCATCGCCTTCGAGGCCGAGTTTCATCAGATAGATGCGACCGCGCGGCGAATCCATCTCCTCGCCCCAGAGCGCGTAGGTGGGGCAGGTCGGCAGGCAGAAGCCGCAATGCACGCAGTCTTCGATCAACTCGGAGGACGGCGGACGGTGCTCGTCGAAAGCGTTCATCGTAGTGCGCTCGACTTCCACCGCCGACTTTGCATCGACCACGTGTTCGCCCATCAAATCCCTCCGACGAATCGCCCCGGATTAAGAATACCGGCGGGGTCGAATTGCACCTTAACGCGGCGCATCAACGGCAACGCATCGCCTACTTCACCCCACACATCAACGCGCGCTTTCACCGCGGGCGGGCAGTGTAGTGCGACGAGCGAGCCTTGCGTCTTCTCGACCTCGCCTCGCAAACGTTTGAGGGCGGCAACCAGCCGCTCTTCGTCTCCGCCTTCAAGCCTCAGCAAACCGACGCCTAACGCCTGCGCCACGATGCTCCACTCCAGCGAGAGCGACGACGCGACCTCACGCGCCAGATCGCAGAAGCCGCCCAGCCGCGTCGGCAGCACGCTGAATTTACAGACGAGTGCCGGCCTCTCTCCCTGCCATACACCTTCCCGCGCTTTCCAGACGCGCGGCGGAGCATCCACACGCCTGACGCCGGTATCTCTGCCCAGTTCAACAAGCCGGCGCTCTTGCGACTCGTTCGCTTCCCGAGCGCCTTCCAGCCGCACATAAATGACAGGTGCTGGGGTGCGTTCTTCCGCACAAACCTGCAAGCCCGTAGCCACGAGCGGCGAATCCAGAACGGCGAGCACGAAGCGGTTCATCACATCAACCGCTGGCGTGCTGAAAGAGAGCGTGCGCTCCTCGCGCGGCAGCGGGTACAGCCGAAAGGTTGCTTCGCAGATGACACCGAGCGTCCCCAGCGAGCCGGTCAGCAACTTCGGCAGGTCGTAGCCCGCGACGTTCTTGACGACGCGCCCGCCGCTCTTCGCGATCGTGCCGTCGGCGAGGGCGACGGTGACGCCGATGACCTGGTCGCGGAGCGACCCGAAGGCCATGCGCAGCGCGCCGCTGTCGTTCGTCGCCAGAATCCCGCCGACCGTCGCGCGTGCGGGCCACAACGGGTCGACGGCGAGGCGCTGCCCGTGTTCGGCTAAGACGGACTGAAAATGGTCGACCGTGCAGCCCGCCCCGACCGTCGCTGTCATGTCACCCCACGCGTGTTCGACTATGCTGCCGAGCCGTCTGGTAGAGAGAGCGAGGTCAACCGTGCGCGGCGTGTTCCCCCAGCCAAGTTTCGTTCCGCCACCGCGCGGGGCTACGCTCAGGCCCCGCTCCCCGGCGTACGAGAGCACGCGCGCCAAATCCGCTGCGCTCTCTGGCTCGACTACCGCTCGCGGCTCGACGTCGTCCACCGCGTCGGACGGTGATGCCGCGCGCACGTGTTCGGCTCCGGCGATGGCCACGATCCCCTCCCACTGAGTTTGCAGGTGTGCGCTCATCGCGTCGGTCAGAAGAGTTCAGCAACGCCGGCAACTTCCAGCGGGTGCGGCTTGTAAGGCCCCGGCTTCTCGGCACAGAGCCTCGGTCGCGGAAAGATTTTTTCGGGGTTTGCCAGCCCTTCCGGGTCGAAGGCGCAGCGCACGAGCTGCATGGTCTCGAGGTCGGGCTCAGCGAACATCGTCGGCATAATGTCCCTCTTCTCCCGCCCCACACCGTGCTCGCCCGTGATCGAACCGCCCGCGTCAACGCACAGCTTCAGGATGTCAAAGGCTAGTTCTTCCGCGCGGTGCTCTTGACCTTCGATTTTCCGGTCATAAAGCACGAGCGGGTGTAGGTTGCCGTCGCCCGCGTGGAAGACGTTGGCGACGCGCAGGCCCGCCTCGCGGCTCAAACGCTCGATGTCGCGCAGCACGAGCGCGAGCGCGGTGCGCGGGATGACGCCGTCCTGCACGATGTAGTTCGGCGAGATGCGTCCCATCGCGGCGAACGCTGCCTTGCGTCCTTTCCAGACGAGCGCCCGCTCCTCCTCAGTCTCGGACAGCCGCATCTCCCAGGCGCCACAGGACGCGCAGAGATCCTTGACTCGTTCCATCGAAGACGCAACCTCCGCCGCCGGGCCATCAACCTCGACGAGCAGTAGCGCTTCGCAGTCGGGATAGCCAGCGTGCACCGCCGCCTCCGCCGCTTCGAGCGCGAGGCGGTCCATCATCTCGACTGCGGCGGGGACGATGCCCTCGGCAATGACGCGGCTGACCGCCTCGCCCGCTTCGTCCGTCGAATCGAACGCGGCGATGAGAGTTTTGATCGCTTCAGGGCGCTTGACGACACGCAGGACGATCTTGGTCGCGATGCCGAGCGTTCCCTCAGAGCCGACGAAGACGCCCGTTAGGTCATATCCGGGCCGGTCGAGAGTCTTGCCGCCGAGGTGGACGAGCGAACCGTCAGGTAGTATGACCTCCAAACCCAGCACGTGTGTGACGGTGAAGCCGTACTTAAGGCAGTGCGCGCCGCCGGAGTTTTCGGCGACATTGCCGCCGACAGTGCAAACCTGCTGCGAAGAAGGATCGGGCGCGAAGAAGTAGCCGCGAGCCGCGACCCTCTGCGTCACCTGCGCGTTAATGACGCCCGGCTCGACCGTCACGCGCGCGTTCTCGAAGTCAACTTCGAGGATGCGATTGAGGCGCGCGAGGCTGATGACGATGCCGCCATCGACCGGCAGCGCGCCGCCGCTCAGACCCGTGCCTGACCCGCGCGCGACGAAGGGCACGCGCCCGCGGTGACACAGGCGCACAACCTCCTGCACCTGTGTAGCGTCGGAAGGCAGCACGACCGCCGCGGGTACGACACGGAAGTTGGTCAGCCCGTCGCACTCGTAGGTGCGAAGTTGCTCGGGTTCGACCAGCAGCCCATTGTCGCCGACGGCGCGGCGGAGGGCGTCTACAAATTCAGCTTTCATGTGCTCATAGCTCGCGCACGCTGGGGATGCGGTATTTTAGTTTCGGTCTCGCGCCGCGCGCGTCGCTGCTCAAGTAGCCAGCGCCGTCCTTTTCTCGGTAGTGCTAAAAAAGTAATGCTGACGATTAGAAAACTGCCACTTGCCGTCACGCTTACTCCACGTCTCAGTCAGGTTCATCCTTGTCCTCACTTTCCGCTAACCGGCGCGCTCCCTACTGCTCGCTCACGAGGCGGAACGCGGTTGCCAGCGATCCAAACGGATTCAAGTGTTTTCGTTTTCGTGATGTCAGTTAGCGGATTGCCGCTGAGCACAACGAGGTCAGCCTGCTTCCCCGGTTCAAGCGTGCCGAGACTTTCAGCCAATCCCATGCAGCGGGCAGCATCGCGCGTAGCCGAAAGCAAGGTTTGCATCGGTGTCAGCCCGGCTTTAGCCATCAACTCCATCTCCATATGCTCGAAGTATCCCTGGAATCGCGCGGGAGGACCCGAATCAGTTCCAAAGGCAATGGTGACGCCAGCTTCGGTCAACGCTTTGAGGTTCTTGCTTGCCACTTCAAGCGCTCGCTTGTAGCTTTGCGCGCTACGGCTACTGCTCATCTCCTGCTGGCGCTTCGGATCATTCAATTGCTTAATGACTGATTCGTCAGCTTCACGCAGAAAGAACGGATCACGGAAGAACTCAGGCGTCTGTTCATAGACGAAGGTCGAAACTTCGCGCGTCAGCGTCGGGCACACGCACACATTGCGATTCTTCAATAATGTGATTAACTCTGAGTCGATCTCTCGATCTCGCACGCTGTGCGCCAAGAAATCAACACCAGACCGCAGCAACGATTTGGCATCATCGTGATAGTACATGTGTGCCGCCACTCTTAGATTCTTAGCGTGAGCTTGCTTGATGACGGCCTGGTAAGCAGATGCTGGCATCTTCTGAATGGTGCCGAGATTATCGTCCACCCTTATCTTGGCGATGTCCACTTTCATCTGAACGAGTTCATCCACCATCCGGCGCGCTTCTTCTGGAGTTGCCGGGCTAAGCACTGGCCCGGACACATAGAGTCGTGCATGGTTGAGAAGAGGCGTCTCCTGTGTATCGCGAATCGCAATCGCTTCTCTCTGATCACCGCCCAGACTGATGACTGTCGTTACACCGTAGCGTGCATACAACCGCAGATGGTCGAGGATGTTCTCCCTTGTGTAATACTCAGGTTTAGATAGCAACCCTCGCGTTGCTCCAACGTGGCCGTGCGTGTTGATGATGCCCGGAATGATCGTCTTTCCTGAAACATCGATCCGCTCGGCTCCGGCAGGAACTTTGACTTGGCCAGACGCACCCACGGCTTCAATGCGCCCGTTGCGTACGACGACTACACCATTCTCAATCGGAGCACGTCCAGTGCCGTCAATAATTCTCGCTCCGATGAAAGCCTTAAGAGCAGGCGTTGATGGGTTGGCTTGTCTTCCGGTGCTGTGGCTCCCAGGTAGTAGCAAAAAGTAAAGACCGATAATAGCTAACCTGGATGTATACATAAAGGAATCCTCTTGAGACCATGACTCATGTAAACCAGCAGTGCTACATGGAGTAATTAGTTTTCAAATTCCCTGGCTTTGCACCGATGCTTTAGAAGAGCCAAGGAAGAAAAGAAGAATGTCACGCCAGCGCCTATCTCAACACTGTAAGTTTCAGTAGTTTGCCTATAAGTAATCGTAAGCCGGGTACGTAAGGAAGTCCGTGAACTGCTCATTCAAAACGAGTCCATCTAGTATCTCGGCAGCCTCGTCGAAGCGATTCGCTTCTTTGTTACCGAGACGTGCTAATTCATCGTCGCGAATCTCTTTGTAGAGCGCAGCAGTGACCACGCGACCATCATCGAGTTGTGCTCCCTTGTGCATCCACTGCCAGAGTTGCGCGCGCGAGATTTCCGCCGTCGCCACATCCTCCATCAGGTTGTAGATGGCGGCCGCGCCGTTGCCCATCAACCACGCATTGAGGTACTGCAAGGCGACGCCAGTGTTGCTGCGCACACCAGCTTCGGTGATTCGTCCACCCGGTACCTGAGCATTCAACAAATCGCGCGCACTGACTTGGACTTCCTCTCGCCGGCGCTCCTTCTGATGCGGCTTGTCGCCAAGCTTTGCTTTAAAGGCTTCCATCGCGATTGGCACCAGACCAGGATGCGCCACCCAAGTGCCTTCAAAGCCATCTCCGACTTCACGCTCCTTGTCCGCACGAACCGCTGCCAGCGCTCTTTCATTGACTTCCTTATCCTTGTGGCTCGGGATGAATGCAGCCATGCCGCCGATAGCGTGCGCGCCGCGAGCGTGACAGGTCTTGACTAACAGTTCGGTGTAAGCGCGCATGAACGGCACGTTCATCGTAATCTGAGCGCGGTCAGGCAACACGAAGCCTGATTCGTTCCGTCGCTTCTTGATCGTGCTGAAGATGTAATCCCATCGCCCAGCGTTTAAGGCCGCGATGTGGTCGCGCAACTCGTAAAGTATTTCGTCCATCTCGAAGGCCGCCGGTAAAGTTTCAATGAGTACGGTCGCGCGGATTGTGCCGCGCGGAATCGAGAGTTGGTCTTGCGCCGCTTTGAAGACGTCGTTCCATAGGCGCGCTTCCAAATGGCTTTCTAGCTTTGGCAAGTAGAAGTATGGTCCAGTGCCGCGATTGAGCGCTTCTTTCGCGTTATGGAAGAAGTAGAAGCCAAAGTCAAAGAGACTTGCGGAGATTGGCTGGCCGTCTACCAGGCAATGCTTTTCGACCAAGTGCCAGCCGCGCGGGCGCACCATCAGCACGGCTGTTCTCTCTTTCAGCGTGTAAGCTTTGCCTTCAGGACTCGTAAACTCGATAGCGCGGCGCACGGCATCGCGTAAATTGATTTGACCGGCGACAACATTCTCCCAAGTCGGCGAAAGTGAATCTTCAAAGTCGGCCATGAAGCCGTTTGCTCCACTGTTCAAAGCGTTAATCATCATCTTGCGCTCGACTGGTCCGGTAATCTCTACCCATCGCTTCTCAAGATCGGCAGGCGTTTTATTTACCTGCCATTCCGCACGCCTGATCTCTTTCGTCTCTGGCAGAAAGTCAGGAAGTCGGCCCGCAGTAAACTCGGCTTGTCTCTCAGTGCGACGCGCGAGCAACCGCTCGCGCTCAGGGTTGAAGCGACGATGAAGCTCAGCAACAAAGGTCAATGCTTGTGGCGTGAGGACCTTGGATGAATTCGGAGCAGTTATATCTGTGAGCTGAACTCCAACCACTGATTGAACACCTGTACTCATGTTTTCACCCCATCCTGAAACAAAAAGTTTGCATACCCGCCCGACGCTTTGTGCTCACCACAACGAATACTCAGATGCTGTCGCCGCGGTGAACGCCTCTACTATAAGACCTTCGCTTGTACCAAAGCCAGCATGTTCCACCTGCTGCCGTAGCCCTAACCTTAACTACGTCGAAGGAGAACGTTTGTGGAACCACACGCTAAACACTTGGCGGCTCTCATCGGCATCGACTGGACTGATGCTGAACACGTTGTGTGCCTCGTTGACACTGCCACCTGAAGCCTCGAACCATAGGTCATCAAGCACACGAATAGCCTGTGGTAGAAGTTGGGCTGTCTATATAAAAGCTATACTAAGAAATGGATTGGCAAGCAGGTAGTATGCCGATCCATCCCAAGGGTATAGCACTTCCATCGGCGTGAGGCAGGAAACTTGACCGGCATTGCGCTTCCTTCAGAAGCACCGCTTAAACAATCGCTAATCGCGCCGCCGATTATGCATCCTGGAATGTGATCTGTGACTTTCATAGCTGGTCAAGGTTTAGCGAATTGTCAATGAGGAGGTGCTATTCATTCAGACATTGTCACCCAATTAACACGGTGCGCCTCTGTCCTGTCCGGCACTTCCCACCGGTCGAGCAATCCGCGAATCACTTCCGCCGGGACTTCCCTTTCACGCGCGCTGTTCTGCTCGAAGAGCGTTGTTTCAGGCACATCCAAATAGACGATACTGACGCGCGCGTTGTACGCCGCGAAGAGGTTGATGCACTGCTCACGTACCTGGCGCGAGATGTTCGTCGCATTCCACAGGAAACCTTGCTTCCGTCTGAGAAACACACGCGCCCGCTCGCGCGCCGCAGAGACCACGCGCCCTTGCCGCTCCCTCGGATTGATGTTCATCTCACGGCGCAGCGCGTCCAAGGAAATCACTTCCCAATCAGGCAAGTTCTCGCCGATCCAATAATCCTTGCCTGCGCCCGGTAATCCTGACATCAGCACGACTTCGCACACCGTATCATCGTAAGCCAGGTAATCGGGGTTGCGGTCTTCCTTGCGAAAGTAGAGAAAGCGACTGTGGTCTGAGGCAAAAGTGCGCGGGCGCGTGAGACACTGCTGCTCGCGCGCGTACTCTATGAACAGCGCGACGTTCTCGATGAGACGTGCTCGGTCGGGAGCGATGCGCCCGCGCGCGTCCGCTTCGGCCAGCAACCCGAGAAGATCGCAACGCGCTGACTGGCTGACGCGAAACAATGTCCGCTGGCTATCAGCGCGTTCGAGCAGGTGGAACGGCGTCATGTGATGGCGGACAAGCGCGGCGATTTGCTCGCGCACGCCGAACTCGACGTTCATCTCCCACAGCATTTTGCGCGCTCGTGTTGCGCCGCGCCGGGCGTGACCCGGACTCATGATACGTCCCCCCTCATGCCGCGTGGTGTAGTGTTTTGCCACGTCATGCAAGAGTGCGGCGGCGAAGAGAATCTCACGCTCTCGCGTCTCAAGTTCTCGCCAATGCAGGTTGCTCGTTAGCTCTTCGCAGACCATGCGCGTATGAATCTCGACATCTCCTTCGCCGTGATAAATTGGGTCTTGCGGACACTCTGCCATGCGCCGTAGAAACACATGTTCGTCGCGCAAACTCCGCCAATCGAGATGCCACGCGGGTGGCTGCGGACACTGCGGAAAGATACTGCTCATAGG
>JACDEG010000258.1 GCA_013816505.1 Pyrinomonadaceae bacterium
ATTGTTTGTGAGAGGTATTTTTCATCAATACATAGAAGAGTGCAGGAACTCCTAAGCCAAGCGCAATTTTCGCCACATCAACTTCTCCGGTTTGATTATACAAGTATGCTGCTCGCGCTAAAGCGATAAGACCGCCGATAACTGCTAAAGCAATTGCTATCTTGCCCGCCATACTAATTGATTGTTCAGCCATATTTCACCCCAAGTTTTATTTTTTCAAATTCTAACATTACTTAAACTTTCCACAACTTGATTTATTGGGAAAGCCGCCGAACGGCTGAGATGACGTGGGGCAAAACACCGAGCAAGCTGGCAAACCAAACAACGTCCGTGTTTTGCCCTCACGTCCATTGAATTGTTGGGCGGCGTTTCGATTATCCAGTTAGCATTGCCCTAACCTCGCTTAATGTGTAAGGCGGATTTTGCAAATGCACGACCCGATGGCAGTTTGCACAAAGAATAGCAAGGTCTTCGAGTCGCGTTTTAGTTGTTTCTTCGACTTCAGACAAAGGTAATAAATGGTGAACCTCACAATAGCCATCAGCAATGCCGCCGTAAGAACGACTGAAAGAAAACCCACAAATTTCGCAGTCGAGTGATGCAGCCTGCGCCTTTTTCTTGCGCACGATAGACGGCTTGCGTTCGCGTTGAAGATGTAAAACTAACCGTCGTTGTCCCTCAGTTGCAATAACTGAATGAATGTCCACGTCTAGATCGGGTGATAAGCTAGAGTCAACAACACGCACATAATTAGGAATTGCTGAAATTCCAGGTCTTCGTATGCTGATTTGTTTGCCGATACGAAGATGCGGTGAATTTTGATACTCCTCTTCGGTCGCAAAGAAAACATAACCGTTAGCGTCAAATAACGCCGCCGGAAAATGGGCTAGTGTCGCATACCAATGACCATCGTTGCTATAACGAGATTGAACTGCGCCAACATTCCATTCTGTATTAAGGCGTTCAGCTTTGTCTCGATTCAGTATCGCTTTCGCCCGTCTGTCCATTATATTTTATTCTGTTTGAAATTTGAGCCGCGTCAACACCACGCAGCCGCCCAACGTTAATTAGACCGCCACGCGCCGCTTCTTCAGCCGTGACCATTTTGACCATACCACCTCACGAAAAAGAGCCGGTATCGGTCGGGGTCTTCGACGCTGATGAAGCGCCCGCCCCAGCCTTCGTCGGAGGGAAATGTGACCTCAACGTTGTGATTTTTCAAACGCTCGTAATATGCATCCACGTCGGTGACGCCGAAGAAGAAATGCACGCCACGCCCGCGCCGCACCATCGTGATCGGGACTTGCGCCAGCATCACCTTCAAACGGCCGGCACGAAGCGTCGCCATCGGCGGCTCGGCTTCAAGCGTGACCGATTCGAGGTCAAAGCCAAGTCGCTCGTGGTAAAAAGCTATCGACTCTTCGAGGTCGTTGACTTCCAAAAACAACAGGTCAAGGCCGGTCAGTATCATCTCGCTCACATCGCGATCATCAACAGGTAGACGCCGTACGTGCCGGCGGCGACGGTCGACCAAAACGCCGCTTCCTGCGCCCACACGAAGCGCCGCGCCAGGTGTCCCGGCGCGAACCCCGCACGCGCGAAGGACAGCGCGGCGTGCGCCATCCACACACCGAGCAGGGCAACGAACGCCGCCAGAATTCCGAGCGGCCACAGGAACCAGATGTAGTGGAATCTGACCAGCAACAACAGCGCCAACCCCACCCCCACACAGAGCAGCGCGCCAACGACGCGGCCCCCAAACGCATCGGCCCGCGCGGACGGGGTGGCGTGTATCGGAGCAACGGGCGCGTCGAAATCACGCCCGCGACCGGCGTCATAGGCGCGACGCGACGCTTCGTTGCCGAGCACGCAGTACGCTTCGTTGAGCGCTTTCATCTCTTCTTCGTCGCCGCCACGGTCCGGGTGGTGCTGCGTCGCCAGTCGCTTATAACGGCGCTCGATTTCCTCGGTGTCGGCGTCCTCGTCGGCACCGAGAATCGCGTAGTAATTCTTCTCCGCTGCGGGGTGGCTCATCGGCTCGGCCTAAATCAAAGCTGACGATACTTGGGACACTCAAAAACATTGACGCGATGCACAGGATAGACAGAATAGGGAAAGCAAACAAATGGATAAAGACCAGAAGACAGCATGCAACACACAGCAGGAAACAAGCCACCCGTTATCTTCCGTATTCCGTATTCTGTATTCCTGGATTCATCCCTCATCCCTTAAACACGCCGCCAGCTCACTCAATGGGCGCGGATCGAATGCGTGACGCGGCCCCACACCTCGAAGTCCATCGCCTCGGTAACTTCAAGCGGCTCGTAGTCGATGTTCTCCGGCATGAGCCACACGCAACCGTCGGCGATGCGCAGCCGCTTGACGCACAACTCGTCGTTGACGCGAGCGATCACGATGTCGCCGTCGTCGGCCTCGACCGCGCGGTCCACAATCAGAATCGAGCCGGGACCGATACCGGCGTCGATCATCGAGTCGCCCGCGACGCGCACGTAGAAGGTCGCGACCGGGTGCTTGATGAGGTGCTTGTTTAAATCGAGCCGTCCTTCGACGTAGTCTTCGGCGGGCGACGGGAAGCCTGCGGAAACTGAAACGAGAAACATCGGGCGCGCCCACTTCGTCCGGCGATCCGGCCAGTACACACCTTCGACAATTGTCTGCATTACGGTTTGTCTCACACTCGGTAGGTTGTGCTAACGACGGGATTCTACGCCGGCGCGCCGGATGTGACAAGATTTTTATTTTCCGCGACCGCGAGAGCCGCTACCACAAGGGAGATACACACAGCGATGCGCAGAACTGCATTCGGCTGTTTGGACAAAATAGAAAAACTAGAGAGTGGTACAGCGTTGGTCGGATGGGTGTGACGGATAATTTTTAACACAGAGTCACAGAGGGTACACAGAGCTCATAGAGAAGAAAGTTGACACGTGTGTGCTGTGTGCTGTGTGCTGTGTCCTGTGCGCTGTATTCTCTCCTGTTAAGTTCAGTGTCCCGAAACCTCGTCTGCTCGGATTTAGAAGTTGCGATGCAGCGACGGCGGCGTTCATGGGCGAGATGATGTGGTGCCCCCGGCAGGACTTGAACCTGCGGCCCCCTGCTTAGGAGGCAGGTGCTCTATCCACTGAGCTACGGGAGCACTGATGCTGTGAAGTTAACAGATGCGTTGGCGCGTCGTCCAGCGCCGCTCAAGATTGATATTTGATGAGCGAGCGCACGTCGTACCCGGCGAGCCGTTGGCGGCCCAACAGAAATTCCAGCTCGACGACAAAGACGAGTCCGGCCACTTCCCCGCCCAACCCTTCAACCAGATCGACGACCGCTTTGGCGGTGCCGCCGGTCGCCAGCAGATCGTCGGCGATGACGATGCGGTGGCCGGAGCCAATGGCGTCGCGGTGAATTTCCAGCGTGTCCTGACCATACTCCAAGTCGTAAGAGATCGAGGCGCACTCGGCGGGCAGCTTGCGTGGCTTGCGCACCGGCACGAACCCGGCACCGAGGTGGTAAGCCAGCGCCGGCGCGAAGATAAAGCCGCGCGCCTCGACGCCGATGACCGCATCAACCTTCATGTCCTTGAACTCCGAAGCCAAAGCGTCGACCGTGCGGCGCAGTCCCTCCGGGTGTTTGAGGAGCGTCGTGATGTCATAGAAATTGATGCCGGGCTTCGGGAAGTCCGGCACCTCGCGGATCAGAGATTTAAGGTTGTCCATAAATTGATGTGTGTAATGTCGGAAGAGGAATGCCAGATGCTAATCGGAGTTTTATCTTTCGATGCGGAACGCGGTGTACTGGCCGGTCGGCTCGACATAAAGCTCTTCGACGTATTGGACGGAGCTGAATGCGGGGCCGGTCGCCAACTCGTGTTTGAAGGCTTCGACGCTTTCGCCCGAACCTTCGGCGACCGCCTCGACGCGGCCGTCGGGCAGGTTGCGCACGTAGCCGACGACCTGGTGCCGCGCCGCCGCGCGCTGTGCAAAGAAGCGAAAGCCGACGCCCTGCACTCCCCCACTGATCGTAAACTGTCGTGCGGTTTTCATCCCGTGCCCCCCCGGAAGAAAGTATTCGCCGCGTGCCTCTTAAAAAAAACCTCGCCATCCTAAAAGAAGTGTCGACAAAAATGCAATCACACGACTGACTGAATCGACGGACTCGAAGGCTTCGTGTCAGGGCGCGCACACACTTCAGCACACGCTCATCGTTTCAGAATAAGCTCGATGACGCGCACATCGCCCGGCGCGATTTGCAGCTTGATGGTTTCATCATTACCGCCGCGGGCGATTTCAAGCATCCGTTCATCCGTCCACTCGCTCGCTTGCTCGATCCGCTGCCCACCGCGCAATCCGATTTCAACATCGATTCGCGCCCGACGGTCGAACTGTGGCGCGCGTCGGTCGCGATACCGCGCATATTCTCCGCCTCGTTCCAGAGATACTCGAAGCGGCGCGGCGCGGGTGATGCGGTGGAAAGTTGTTGACTAAAGGATGTCCGGAAGGTATTTAGTTGCTGCGCAGAAGAACTACGCTCGTCGCTGAAGGTCGCGACGCACAACGCCGCTGCCATCAAACATACCGCGAGGCGGGCACTGATTTCGCGGAAGGGAAGCGCGACCAGGCGGTCAAATCCCTTTGACCGCCTGCTTCTTCTATCGCTCTTTGACGGTGTGATGTTGCAGAGCGCGTGAGTAGCTACTTTCGTTTGAGGCCGGTTCGCGCGACCAAGCCCCGCGGCGAGTTGCGCTGTCAACCAAGCGCCTCCAGGCATTCGGCGAGTGTGCGCTGGCGGCAGGTGTACATCGGCGTGTCGCGCAGTGTGAAACTGCTGGCCTTGCTCTCGCGCAATTCCTGCACGAGATCGAGGAAGTCTGCCGGCTCATCAGTCTCGAACGCGACCACGAACTCCTGGTCGTCGAGGCCGAAAGAGTAGGTCGTGTGCAGTTTGACGGAGTGGTATTTCGACCCGATGCGAATGTGCTCGTCCATCATCTCCTGCCGCTCTTCGACCGAGCGCGTGTACCAGTCGCGAGTTTTAACGAACGGGTAGACGAACAGATAGTTGGATTTGCCGGGGATGATATGCAGGCGATCCTCGACATGTTCAGGATTATCCTTGTCGATGTACATCGAGCGCTTCGTCATCGACAGGAATGATTGAGTCGTCTCAAGATACCGCCCCAACTTCGTCCGGTTCAGCCGCGCCGACAAGTCCTGCATCGGGTCGAGCGCGTAGCCGATGCGCCACATCATGAAATCGACGTTCGTCCGCAACCCGACGATTGAATAGTTGTGAATCAGCAAATCCTTGCGGCTCGCCTCGACGGCTTCGATGAACTCGTGTCTGCCCTGCACACGTTCAGCCTCGGTCAGCATCCGCCACTCCGGGCGCACGCGGTAAAACGTGAACGTGACGAACTGGCGCGGCAGTGCGGCGCGTGGCTGTTCGGTTGTCTGAACGCCCTTTTCTGCCAACCGCAACGACCCGCGCGCGGCTGTGTTCTGTTCATTCTCAGTGCTCATTAATTTGCAATCCTCAAAGCTGAGGCGCCGCCGGTTTTGCACCACCGGCGCGCTTCGTCAACCATCAATGCATCATCAATAGTAATAACTTATTATTGCGGCGAATCATCGCAGATTGCAAACCTTCGGCGACAGTGCCAATCGGACGGGGCCATTCATCAATGGATCAAACTGTAGTTATCAACTCGCGACTTGTCCCCGCGCGCTTTCGCGTCGCGCCCCGTCTGGGCTATATTCGCCGCGATTTTTTTGAAGAGTTCGTCATTACATCTCAGTTCGACTTCGGAGATCAATCAACAAATGAATTTCATCAAAGCCACAGTCACCCTCTGTGCCTCCGCCATGTTCGCCGCCGCCTGCAACACCTCGACGGTGGACACTCCTGCACCCGCCGCCGGCACGCGACCCGCAACGGCCACGACTTCGCCGACGGCGATGCCCGCCGCCGCCCCGTCCCCAGCGCCCGACGAATTTGCTGAGGCGCGCGCGACTTTCAACGCAGCCTGCGCCAGGTGCCATCAAGTGAGTGGCGAAGGGGGCATGGCTGACTTTGGCAACGGCGCGAAGCTGACTGTGCCGAGTTTCAAGGAAGTGCGCACGCTCTCAGACACGGACGAGAAATTCACGCTCCAGATTGCCAACGGCG
The DNA here is from genome assembly GCA_013816505.1 of Pyrinomonadaceae bacterium. GTDB lineage: Bacteria > Acidobacteriota > Blastocatellia > Pyrinomonadales > Pyrinomonadaceae > JACDEG01. The sequence continues at coordinate 6,178 of JACDEG010000258.1, forward strand.
GCAACGGCATGCCGGCTTTTAAGTCGCGTCTGACACCGGAGCAGATCGACGGCCTTGTCCGCTTCATCCGCCAGGAGTTTCAAGCCGGCCTCATCAAAGAATCCTCGACCCCCGCGCCCGCCGGTGGACAGTAAATATTGTCTCGTGAGATTCTTGCATTTGTCGACGACAGATTCACGCACCCGTAGCTCAGTTGGATAGAGCATCTGACTTCGGATCAGAGGGTCGGGAGTTCGAATCTCTCCGGGTGCATCACGAATTCTCAAGCAAAACGGGGTCGGGGGACAGGGGCCGGGAGTGGGGCTGTCCGACCTTTCGTCCGCCCATTCACGCCGGTAGATGTCGGATGTAAGCTCGCACGCATGGCCGAACTTAACTGTTATCACTGCGGCAGCGATCAACTCGCCCACAACAGCTTAATTGAAAATGGAGTACGAAACCAACAAAAGTGGAGATCGTGAAAAGCGATGGCTCATTCCTATCGCTGCCCTGATTACTTTTCTTTTCACCTTCATTTCAGCATTTCTGTTGATGAACTTATCTGCCCTATACCGTCCTGAGGATACAACAGCGGACGATGTTGGAACTATCGAGGATGGTTTTTGTCGTGTCGCTGTAGACGCTCCCAGCCCCTACCTCCGATGCGGGAGTCCTGTCAAACTATTTGAAAAACTACGCCAAAACATTATTGCCACCGCTGGTTTTGACTTCCTCGCCAAGTGCGGTGACATCAAGAGGCACAAGAAAGCCAAGTACTCGAAGCAGGGAGTTGCGAATGACAGCAAACATAAACGCGGGTTGGCTTTCGACTATAACCAGGAAGATGCTCGCGTGCTGATCGTCCGCGAGGACATCGCAGGCATTACTTACTGGCGTACCTACCTCCGCTGTGAAAAGCAAGACGGCACATGTGGGGTAAAAGCCGACATCGATACCGACAATGCCGGTCGCGTATCGGCATACTTATTCGATTTCACGAGTGCTGCCGAGGGCTTGGGGTGGGAGCGCATTCCGGCACATGAAGGGTGGCAATACAGTTGGAAGAAAAAAGAGTTTTGGCACTACCAACTAAAAAATAGTCTTTTAGACGAAACGGAAGATTTCACCGATGCCGAACCGGATCGAATGCAAAAAGCGAAGACTTCCGAAGTAGCGATTCCGCTTCAAATTATGAAAAAGCTTTTAGGCTTTCGATGAACTTTATGACCAGGCTCTAAACAAGCCAGAAATAGCAGTGACCTATTCAGGGAAGTTTGGGGCATTCAACTTTCTTTTGGTCGTATATCACATTCAGCACCTTCCACCGGGAGCTTTTTTTAGACACATCGAATGTGAATGCCTGTGGCGACTCCTTCCAGTCCCCCCAAACCAAATCTGAGTTGCGCCTGGTCGCCCTCCTCCAAACATTCCATTTTGCCTTAACCTGCCCACTCCACTCGAATCCGTCAAGCTCATCTGCTTTCGTCAACGGGCGACCCTGAGATACAACAAAATTGACGCCCCTTAGCTGACGTAAATTGCTGTTGGAGCCTAAAGAGACGTAAGAGTCTCCGCACCTCGTGAAGTGCTGTTCCCAAAGTTTCATAACTTCACTAACTGCCTCCCCGGAAATCGCACCGGATTGTTTAACCGCCGCCTCGCGGTTGGGGTCTACTGTAGTAACGGGATCAGCGTTCAAGCGTTGGCCTGCCTCTGGCTCAGGTATATGTACTAGACGCCATCCCAAAACCTGCGTTTTAGCCATATCCTTGTGCGGCTTTCGAGGTGCTGAGATGGCTTCTACACCGTCTGTTTTCAATGAGCCAGAATACTTAACATAGACCTGAGCATCACGCGACTTAAGCTCATTAGCCGCCGCAGTCGCTTCCGCTATAGTGTCGAAGACTCCGTACACCAATACGTAATAGCCGGGAGATAAGTCGGACCACTGGGAAGAATATGTGACGTGTGTTTGATGGCCCGTTTGATTACGGCGCTCCATTTCCTGGATCGCATCTGCTTGCTCACGTGAGCTGAGGCCGATGACAAAATAGCCGGGTTTATTCTTGGAAAGTTCTGGGGCAGGATCGCTTGAAGGCTGCCGGATTTCGTCCCTCTTCTCAGGTGAAGGGGCAAACATCTTCTCCGGCGCCGGTGGTTCTGGTTGTTGGTTGAAGATATAAAAAATACCGAATGCAAAGATAATAATGCCTGCGACAATGACGATAGCTCCGCCATTGATAAAGACAGACTTACCCTTTAGAACATGATGAGTTGGTGTGAGGCTGGTAGAGCCTAGGAGCGGTGTACCATCCTTTTCACAGAATTCTTGTTTATCATCGTAAACAGCGTGGCAGGTAAGGCAGCGTTGCATGCGTGATGCTTCCTTTCATTAGTTGAGTTTCAATCATAAATGTGAATCAGGGGTTGAAATGACAGACAAGCGAGCCGAATTGGTAGAATGTTCTTACTATGGAAATTCAACTCATTCAACTCTATCTGCTTGTCTGTCGCATTTACGA
>JACDEG010000715.1 GCA_013816505.1 Pyrinomonadaceae bacterium
GTGCTCTGTTTAGCCACCGTATTTCCTTGCGATGTATACGCCGAAGATGGCGTGCAGCCCGCCGAAGCCGACCGCCATCAAAGCGTTTCCCCACGCCGCCGGGCTCAACAGCGCGATGGCGCCGAGCGTCATGAAACACAGCCCCATCGACGGCACCGCACTGACCGAAAAAGCCCCGCCCGTGATGACGCCCGCACCGTATAGCAACAGCCACACGCCCGGCAAAAGGCTTGTCAACCCGGCGCGGTGCAGCACGACGGTGAGCAGCACGCCGACGAAGACCGGCGGCGAAAAGTTGATGACCAACTTCCTGCCGGGGCGCGACAGCACGGAGGTTTCCGCCGCGCGCGCTTTGCGGCGCATCGCCCATCCGGCAATCAGAAACGACACACAGGCTTCGACGACCCACGTCCTGACCCACGCGCCGGCCGTCGACTGCCGCGCCGCGATTAGCGCCGCCACGCCGGCGGTGGCACCAATCACCACCTGCCCCCATCCCGGCACCGCCGTAAACGACGACGCACCCTCCATCGTCTCGCGGATGAAGCGCAGATTGTCCATCGCACGGTCGTGCAGCGCGGGCGGCTCGTCAATAATCTGTTCGGGATTGGCCGGGTGAATGACCGTCATGCGGCGGACAATACAGTTTCCATGAATTTCTGTCAAGTACTTTGCATTACAAAGCAGGCGTCCGCCCCACTATAGCGATTTGCAGATGAGAGCGCCCGCTCATGGCTGGGAGCGCGGGCAGCCTGCCCGCCAACGAGCCAAAGGCGAGTCGACACTGTTCGCGCTCCGAGCACTCATGGCGGGCAGGATGCCCGCGCTTCCAGCGACAGGCAATCGTAATCCGCTCTATGTTCGACGCCGGACGTCACGAAGGCGACAACAACAAAAGCGAAGGCGGCGTGGATGCGCATCCACGCCGCCTTCGCCGCTTTGATCTTCGACGTTCGAATGTTGACTCAACAACCGTCGCCCCCGGTTACTCGTTCGAGCCGGTGGCCGATTGCTGTTGCTCCTGCGTGCGCGGGTCGTAGGGCGTCGCCAGATATTGCTTAACGGCTCGCTGCGCATTATCGAAGTCGATGCCCGAATCGCCCGCCCGCTTGTATTCGTTAACGGCGCGCGCGCGGTCACCCTGCGCGTCGTAGGCGTTGCCACGTTTGATGCGCGCCCACGCCTCGATCCACGACGGCCGCAAATTGCCGTCAAGCGCCGCTTGGAAATTATCGAGGGCCTGTTGATAATTGCGCTGCTCAAGGAACAGCAGACCGAGGTTGTAGTAGACCCATGAGTTAGACTTATCGAGCTTCAGCGCCTCTTCCAACTGCCGCTGCGCTTCGAGGTACTGCCCCTCGCGGAACAGTTCAAGCCCGCGTCGCGCGACGACGGCAATGCGCAAATCCTCCGAGGTGCGTAGAACCTTGTTGTTCGGGTCGACGACCACTTCAACCGGCTTGCCCGTCGACTCAAAGTCGAAATCCTCGCTCTTGTCCTGAATGAAGAGCGTCGTCAGCGTCGCGTCGTTCTCTCCCTCGGAGCGCAGCGCCACCTCGACGGGCAACCGCAGGTTCTCGAAATTCTGCTTCACCGTACCGCGCGCACGAAACTTGCCCGCGCGCGTCCGGATGATCTGGTAATCGGCGGTGAATTCGGGAACGCCGGTACCCTCGACCCAGCGTGCGAAAAAGTAGCGCAGGTTGTCGCCGTTGGTTTCAGTCGCGAGGCGCTCGAACTCGTCGACCGAAGCGTTGCGCCCGCGGAACTGCGCGAGGTAGCTCCGCAGTAATTGATCGAACTTCTCCTTGCCCATCGTCTCGCGCAGCATGCGAAAGACCATCGCGCCTTTGTAATAGACGATGGCCTGATAGGCCGCGGATGTGTCGTCGAGAGTCGACGGGGCGCGCAGAATCGACGCCGTGGTCTCGAACATCAGAGCGCGCTCCTGCATGTCGCGTTGCGCCGTTTCCACAGCACCACCTGACAGCGTCGTTTCGCGTAGCGCGAACGCGCTCCACTCCGCCAGACCTTGCGACAGCCAGGCATCATCGAAAGACTTCAGCCCGACCGTCATGCCCCACCACTGAATGGCCGTTTCGCGCTGGACGCGCTCTTCGAGTCCCGCCTGGCGCGCCGGGTCGAAGAACCGGGCCGACAGAAACTGCATCCCCGGCGCGGCGTAAGCGTCGAGGCTCGCATCGTCAATCTGCGCGACGACGAAGCGTGTGCCGAATGCGGGTGCGCCGTATTGCTTCGTGTAAAACTGAAGCGCGTTACCGATCACTTCGCCGTAACGGTCGATGCGCCCTTCGCCGCCGGGCTGCACATAGAACTGGACTTCGTAATTGCCGAACCGCATATTGCGCGCGATGTACCGCCCGGCGGCGATGCTGCCGACGAGCGTCGGCTGGCGGTTGACGAAGCGGCGGCGCACGACACCACCCCCGGCGGACGCTGACGACGCGCTTGCCGGCGGGCGAGCGACTGCGCGATTCGTCCCGGCGGCACCGCTCGCGCGCGCCGCGGTAGTGGCCGTTGCGCCACTGGCGGTGCTCAACGAGCCTTCACTTGAGAGTTGCGTCGTCGGCTCGTCGCTGTAGCCGACGACCTCGGTGCCGGCGGGCGCGGTGATGGTGATGTCGGCGGTGGCGCGGTCGGCGGCGTAGTCGTGGAACGGGAACCATCGCGAGGCATACATCAGGTACGAGC
>JACDEG010000716.1 GCA_013816505.1 Pyrinomonadaceae bacterium
AAGCTGAAGCGTGCGCGTAATTCATGCAGCGATGCGCCACCTTGCTAAGTCTATTGTTTCTTTCACTTCAGAAACAGGTCTGCCTCGCTGGTAGTTGCTCCACGCGATGACTTGTGATTTTGATAATTTGAAATGGCCCACTTCGATCATCTGATTTGGCCCACCCGATAACCCAAATCAGCTACTCTGTTTTCGTTCTATCAATCGGACGGAAACGGAGAGGCTGACATGGAAAGGAGAGCCAAAGTGGAGCTATTCGAACAGATCAGACGCGAATATGAGTTTGGTGTCGGGACGATTAACGGCGTCGCCAAGAAGTTTGGTGTGCATCGCCGCATGGTGCGGCAGGCGCTGCTCAATGCCGTCCCGCCGGAGCGCAAAACTCCTCACCGTGAGAGTCCGAAGGTGGATGCGGTGAAGGAGTTCATTGATGCGATCTTGGAGAGTGATCGCCGCGCCCCACGCAAACAGCGCCACACCGCGCATCGCATATATATAAGGACACGACAGGAACTCTCAACAGACATTAGTGAGCCAAGCGTCCGACGCTATGTCAGGGTGAGCAAACGCGAATTGGGATTGTCGTCGGGTGAGATCTTCATTCCACAGTCGTACCAATTGGGACAGGAAGCGCAGGTTGATTGGTACGAAGCGGTGGTTGGGATCAACGGCGAACAGCAGAAGGCTTATTTCTTCACGATGCGGAGTATGTCGAGTGGCGGAGCTTTTCATCGCGCCTATCCGCGCGCCACACAACAGGCCTTCTTCGAGGCGCATGAAGCCGCCTTCAATTATTTTGGTGGCGTCTTTCGCACGCTCCGGTATGACAACTTAGGGAGTGCCGTCAAGAAGATATTGCGCGGTCATACCAGAGTAGAGACGACGCGCTTCGTGGCTTTTCGTTCGCACTGGAGATTCGCGGCCGAGTTTTGCAACGTGGCGCGTGGGAACGAGAAGGGCGGGGTCGAAGGTGAAGTCGGATACTTTCGCCGCAACCATTTGGTGCCGGTTCCGAAAGTATCCGACTTCGCCGAGTTGAATCGTCAGCTCGTCGAGGCTTGTCGAAATGACCAGCAGCGCACGGTCGGTGAACGCCCTGAGATGGTGCGCCAGGGGATGGAAGCTGAGTGCGCCGTGATGCTGCCACTGGCCGCCGAGCCTTTTGAGATTGCCGAGGTGAGTTTCCCCATCGTTGATCAGAAAGGTTGTGTCCGCGTCTCTACGAACTGGTACTCGACGCCGCTACGCGCGGGCACGAGGGCACGGGCGGTAAGTCGTCCGATCACGATTGAAGTCTGGTCGGAGGGGAAGTTAATCGCCCGGCACGAGCGTTGTTATGGGCGTGCGCAACAGGTTTTGAATCTCGAGCATTATCTGGAGGTATTGGAGCGTAAACCCGGTGCCTTTGCCGGTTCCACCCCCCTCAAGCAATGGCGTGAGAGGGGGCGCTGGCCGGAGAGCTTCGATCTCTTGTGGAGCAGTTTGCAACGCCGGCATGGGAAAGAGGGCGGCACCCGCCAGATGATCGAGTTGCTGATGCTGGGGCGTGCAGCTGGTTATGAGCGGCTCAAAAGCGGGATTGAGCGTGCACTGAAGTTGGGATGTACGGACGCGGCGGCAGTACGTTACCTGATGCAGGCCGAAGGGTTGAACCATGCGAAGGTCGCGCCACTACATCTGGCCGGGTTAGAGAAGTATGAGCGGGCGCTGCCTGTGTTGACCAGCTACGACGAGTTGCTTCACCACGAACAGGAGGTGGCGTGATGAATGCACAGTTGGCGAAAGTCGAAGCGGGGCTGGAGGAGGCGGTGATCCGCCAACATTGTAAACATCTGCGATTGCCTTCGGTGGCGTCACAAGCGAGTCGGTTGGCCGAGCAAGCGGCGAAGCAGAACCAGAGTCATCTCCGGTATCTGAACACGTTGCTGGCGGTGGAAGTGGAGGATCGTGAGCGGCATGTCGTCGAGCGCCGATTGCGCGAAGCGAAGTTGCCGCGCCTCAAGACGCTGGATGAGTTTGATTTTGGACAGTCACCACAAGTTGCCGCGACACGCATCCGGGAGTTAGCCGAAGGTGGGTATCTGGAGCGCAGTGAACCGGTAATTTTTCTTGGTGAGTGCGGGACTGGCAAGACGCATTTAGCGACCGCGTTATGTGTCGCCGCGTGTCGGCAGAAGAGGCGCGTGCGATTTGTGACGGCGGCCGGGTTGGTCAATGAACTGGTCGAGGCACAGCATCACAATCAGTTGGGAAGAATGCTGCAGCGGTTTGCCCGCTACGATCTGATCGCCATTGATGAAGTGGGATATGTTCCGCTGGCCGAGATCGGAGCGGAGTTGTTGTTTCAGGTGGTCGCAGATCGAGCTGAGAAAGCAGCCGTACTGATTACCACGAACTTGCCGTTTTCGGAGTGGACACAAGTCTTCACGAATGCACGCTTGTGCAAAGCGCTACTGGATCGAGTGACAGATCGCGCACACATCATCGAAACGGGAAGCGAATCGTACCGTTTCAAAAGGACGTTGGAAAAGAAACAGCGGAAGCAAAATTAGTGTCCTGCAGGAAAGATCAACGCAGGCTAAGGAATCAACATGGGTGGGCCAAAATAGACGATCAAAGTGGGCCAAATTACCTTGACGAAATCATTCCGTCCGTCTGTCGCTCGAAAGCTAAGACGTCGCCGCCTTTCGCCCGCAGCGCCTTGACC